>JAGXGJ010000045.1 GCA_024636875.1 Methylococcaceae bacterium
ATCAGGGATCATTTCAAAATCTGATGTATTTAGCAAGCAGCGCTGGCTTTTTTCGGTTTTTTAATGGTATCCGTTTGCTTTTTATGATGTTTTATTGACACTCATAGAAATTCGCTTGAGGTAGAGATCAGGTTGTCTGAGGTTGCTGTCAGCCCCTGCTGGAAGTAGGACCTTCCCGGCGTTATCTCTGTAAATCTTTCTCTACGTGCTTGAATCCCTACCCCGGCTGCTCCTGTGGTGCACTTACCCATTTCTTCCCACAGAACAACGGCCTTCCCGGAGGTTTGAGCCGACCGGCGCTTGGCTATATCCACACGGCAATTTCTGTGTGGGCGGACTTTCGAGGCTGCAATTATTCGTTTATCTTCAGGCCTGTAGATTTGCTCGCCACCCAGATTGCTCCCACCGCTGTATCTCTAGTACACAGGGCGGCCATGGCTTTTACGTCCCCGCATATCTCGGTCTGTTGCCTCGCCGAGCAGGGGATATGCTAACCGTCCGTTTTGGGCAACTGACGGTAGAGGGACTTTCACCCTCCAAGATTCACAGCCTTGCCGGCTGCTCCCAAACCCCGACCGGCTTCGGGCGCTGGTCTTGATTGGCAAACATCCCAATCTTGAGCGGATTCTGACGTTGTTGATCGGCATCAAGGGCATTGGCAATAACAGCGCCATTACGCTCATGGGCGAATTGCTGTTGCTGCCGCCAGACCTTTCCCATCGGGAATGGGTAAAATTTGCTGGACTTGACCCACGAGCCTTCGATTCCGGCAAAAGCGTCCACAAAAAAACGCGCATATCCAAGGCCGGTAACCGTCATATTCGTTCAGCCCTTTATATGCCGGATATGCCGGCCTTGAGCGCCAAGCAGCATGACCCACACGTCAAGGCTTATTTCCAACATCTCATGGCTAACGGCAAGAAACCATTGCAGGCTGTCTGCGCGGTCATGCGCAAACTGCTCCACGCTATCCACGGCATGTTGAAACACAACAAACCTTTCGACAACACTCGTTTTTATGCCATTCCAGAATGTAACGGATAGTAAAAATTAGCAAAATTTAACTTGAAATTGAACAGAGTATCTACTTGGCTAAATTTGTTGTTATGAAATCAAAGAGCTATTTCTATTGTATTTCCCCTCACCCAACCCCTTCGACACCGCTCAGGGCAGTCCTCTTTCTTTGGAGAGGGCTATTTTTCGGTGTTTTGAATGGTTAGCACTTAATACGCATTTTTAAAGGTATAGGAGCCAAAGTTGGTAAAGCGACCTTTGTAATACCCTCACCCTAACCCTCTCCCAAAGGGAGAGAGGACTTTGTGTCGCTTTACCAACGTCGGACTCTATATATATTCCCACTAAAACCAGGCAGGCCATTGTTAGTCTTTGGCCGTGAATAACGATTTAAACGCAGACCGGTTTTCTTCCTGCCTGAAGCTTGCAAATTTTGATGAAAAGTCTTTGCGGGCCTTGCATCTGAGCGTATCCAGGTTCTGGATTAAAACACCCATGGCTAAAAGCGTGTTGGCATGACTGTTGTTGTTCAGCATTTCTTCGCTGAACAGTTTCAGGGTGTTTTCCTGAACGGCATAGTCCTGAAAACTGCCTAATACTTCTTGCAGACCTTTCAGGCTTTTAATCAGGTGTTTCATTTTCTCTTCAGAATAAAGGCTTTGGAAAAATTCCATCAGGTAGCGCAATTTTTTACAGGATTTTCTTAGTTCATGTAATTCTTCAGAGGGTGACTGTTCAGTGATGGCGTCGCCTTCATGCAAGACGCGCTTATAATTTTTCCATATTCTTCGATCTGCCAGTTGTTTAATCGTCAGTTTTGCATTGGGTTCAACCGGTTTTAGCGGGGCTTGTTCTTTAAGGTATTGCTCCCATTCGGATAGTGTGGATAAATATTTGGCGGAGCGCAGTTTTTTTACAAGTTCCTTGTGCGCTTTTTGCTGTTTGGCTTGAAGAAATTCATAGAGGGGGTTGAGGTCATCGCGGATTGAAGCCGGCAGACTGCTTTTGTAGTGCGCAAAATTTAACAGATAAACATCCAAATCCCGGGTAGAACCTGTGCTTTGTCCCAGCCAGGAAAAAAAATCGGCATAATAAACGTGAATTTTATCCGGTATCAAGCCTTTAAGTTGACTAAGTCCCGCGCGGGTTCTTCTGACTGCGACTCTGAAGTCATGCAAGAATTCGCTGTCGGTATCGGCAATCGTGCCTTGCTCATTATCCTTAATGGCTTTTAGCAAATGGCTGTAGATATACTTGACAGAAATATCAGCTCGCATGTCAGGGTCCAGATTGATATTCAATTTTGATGAATAGTCGTCAGGTTTGCGGCCCTGCAGCTTCAAGGCGGTAAGCAGCAATGGTTTATTGGTGAGCGTTAAGCCCAGTTTTAATGTGAGTATTTCGATGATGTGTTCGACGGCCTTGTCATAGCCTCTTATGGGCTGCAATGAAAGGCGGTTATTGAACAGGTCGTGTTCCTCGAGCGTCAGGCGAACTACGGTTTTTTCATCGTTATTGATTATGTTTAGATGATAAGTTTCATAATCGAGCGTGCACACGGGTAGCAATGCACGCATTTCCAGCAGAGGTTTCAGGATGTCGCGTATTTCCTCTGCCAGGAATTGTTGACTGAATGCGGGAACTTCCCTGATTTCGGCGCTTGCGGTAACCAGGTCATTGTCGAGGTTTTTTAACAGTAAAGTTGATGCTGCTTTCGAGCGGATAAATTCGCAGGTGATGCCGTTTTTATATAACCGCCAGTCAAAGCTGTCGTAATAAGTTTTCAGGGAAAACTGACGGGAAACCAGCTGTGTGTTTGCCTTATTGTCTAGTTTGGCAATAAATTTTTCAGCTGTTAAACCCGCGGGGAAATCAAATTGTAAGGACATATTGACCAAGGCGTGGCTGGTTTGTGGTGATCGTTAAACCTTAATAATAGCGATGCAGTATTAACATTTAATGACAATGTAATAATCAATTGCTATCGTAATCGAATTTTAGTCATTATTGAATAAAAACACACAGGAGTAGTAAAGAATGAGTAGAGAATTATGGCTGCTTAGGCATGGAAAATCAGACCGCAATCTTGCTATTGATGATTTTGACCGGCCTTTAAAAAAACGTGGCAAATGCGATGCCGAACGCATGGGGACCTGGCTGCAACAACAGCAATTGATGCCCGATCGAATAATCAGTTCGCCGGCAAAAAGAGCCGTTGCGACAGCAAAATTAGTGCATAAAGTCATTGCTGTGGAGGGTTTGGGTATTATGCAGGACAAACGTTTGTATCAAGAGGGTTTTGAGCGTTTGAAAACGGTGTTGGCTGAATGTCCTTCGGAGGCCAGACGGGTTTTGCTGGTGGGTCATAATCCGGAACTGGAAGACTTGCTAATAAGCTTGGTTGGCACTGCCAACCTGCCTGATGCGGATAAATTATTACCAACGGCGGCTTTGGCCAGGTTGATAATGCCCGATGACTGGTCACATCTGGCGGCAGGCTGTGCCAGGTTGCTGTCCATTACCTGCGCCAAATCTCTGCCTGAAGCGGGCATTGAATGAGCGTATAGCCTCTGCTTGATCGCAGGAACATGGACAAGATTATGCTTTTGTCATAATCTTGTCACATGAAATTAATATTCTTGTTATCTTAAATGCACATAATAGTTCCACATTAATTAACTTGAGATTTGATAATGAAATTATCTTTTAAGACAAAATCGCTAATAGCTGCGATGGGTTTTGCTTCCACGGCATTGGTCAGTGGTACTGCAAGTGCTGTACAGACTGTGGATCCAGCCTTACCTGACTATCAAAAAGCCAGCGGTATTTCCGGCAACTTGTCAAGTGTGGGTTCTGACACACTGGCAAATCTGATGACACTCTGGGCTGAAGAATTTAATCGCGAATATCCTAATGTCAATATCCAGATTCAGGCAGCGGGTTCATCTACGGCACCACCTGCGTTGACAGAAGGCACATCAAATCTGGGGCCTATGAGCCGCAATATGAAGGATGACGAACTGGAAGCTTTCGAAGATAAACACGGTTACAAGCCCACTGCTGTGCCAGTTGCCATCGATGCGCTGGCTGTGCTGGTTAATAAAGACAACCCTGTTAAAGGCCTGACAATTCCGCAGGTTGATGCCATATTTTCTTCTACCCGCAAATGCGGTTACGAATCGGATATTGACACATGGGGGGGGGCAGGCGTCGCCGCGTGGGGATCAAAAAGCATACAGTTATACGGACGTAACTCGGTTTCAGGTACTTACGGCTATTTTAAAGAACACGCCTTATGTAAGGGCGATTACAAAAATAACGTAAACGAGCAACCCGGTTCTGCATCTGTGGTGCAATCGGTGACGTCATCAAAGAATGGCATTGGCTATTCAGGTATGGGTTATACCACCTCTGGTGTTAAAATGGTGCCTCTGGCAAAGAAAGCCGGTCAGCCTTTTGTAGAAGCAACACCTGAAAATGCTGTTAATGGTACTTATCCATTAACGCGGTATTTGTATATTTATGTCAATAAAAAGCCAAATCAGCCGTTAGCGCCTTTGGAAGGTGAATTTATAAAAATGGTATTATCCAAAACCGGTCAGCAAGTTGTAATAAAAGATGGCTATATTCCATTACCTGCAAAAGTTGTAGAAAAGGAATTGGCAAAATTTAAATAAGCTTGTATTGGGACGGTTGTCAAAAAAGGCTTTAACTGTTTTGCAGGGTTGCATAAACAAGGATGTTGATCTGGATTAACCGGTTATTTCCCTCTCAATGTGTAAAGGTTAATGCAGACAAGGACTCGGCTGAGATTCGAATATCGAATCTCAGCCGTTTTTTTTGTTTTTGTTATATCATTGCAACATTTCATTTCTAAAATCTCCCTCATGTCTGAAATAAATCAACAAACAAAATATCCCTCAGTCATAAAAAATACATCCGGTGGGGTTTACGAACGTTGGCGGCTTATAAAAGATACCTTGGCTCGCTACGGCGTGGTGGTAGGGGGTCTCGGTGTGATCGCTGCTATCGTGTTGATTTTCTTTTATTTGCTGTACGTGGTTTACCCTCTATTCCTCCCGGCAACAGCTGAGTCTGTTAGTCAATATGAGGCGCCGGAACCGATGCTAGGCAAAACCGTGCTGCTGGGGATGGAGGAGCAAAATGAAGTGGCCGCCCGCTTTACAGACACGGGTCAAGTCATATTTTTTGCTGCGGCGACGGGTAAAACTATCCTGACTGAAGCCATTAAAATACCCGAAGGTGCAAAAATTGTCAGCTTTGCTCAGGGCAGCCCAATTAAGGAAGGTGCGGTAATCTACGGCTTGTCTGATGGCAAAGTTATTATCGTAAAACAAAAGCATAAAGTTACTTATCCTGATAATGTTCGCCTGATTACACCCTCACTCAGCTATCCAATGGGCGAAGCACCGCTTGTTATAGATGAAACAGGCGCCGCTTTAGAAAAAATTGCTGTTAAAATCGGCGATGAAACCAGCACGATAGCAGCAAAATCCGCTGATACCCTGAAGGGCACAAGTAAAATTCGCTTGAGCCATTTTGAAAAAGAAACCTCCCTGTTCGCTGATGACGCTACTGTAACCCGCACTGATGCTATATTAGACTATCCAGCTTCTGAAGTAAGCGATATCCTGATTGACAAGTACGAAAATAATCTTTATTTGATAAGCAGTACCGGCAATTTGGCATTGTTTGATATCAGCGATAAAAGCACACCTGTTCTTATCCAGAAGCAAAATATTGTTGAGGCAGGACATAAGATTACCAGTGTAGTGTTTTTAAATGGTGATCTTTCGTTAATGATTGGCGATTCCAGCGGTTTGGTGTCCCAGTGGAGTAAGGTTAGAGATAATTTAAATCGCTTTGAAATGCAGGAAATAAGAGTCTTTAAAGTTTCGGATAAAGCAGTCACCTCGATCAATCCGGAACAGCGGCGTAAAGGCTTTATGACGGTCGATGCAGATAACACACTGGGCATTTATCATTCAACCTCAGAAAGGGAAATGATTAAAGAGCACGTGAGTGATTCTTCACACCCTGTAGCCGCAGCGATATCGCCCAGAGCCAATGCTGCGCTGATACAGTCTGACGACGGCAGAATAAGCTTCTGGAAGATAAATAATGAACATCCTGAGGTGTCTTTTAGCTCGCTTTGGCAGGAAGTGTGGTATGAAAGTTATCCCAAGCCGGATTATATCTGGCAATCGTCATCAGCAAACAATGATTTTGAACCTAAATACAGTTTGACACCTTTGGTTTTTGGCACTTTAAAGGCCGCATTTTACTCCATGCTGGTGGCCATGCCATTAGCCTTGATGGGCGCCATTTATACCGCCTATTTTATGGCCTCAAACATGCGGCAGATTGTTAAGCCATCTATAGAATTAATGGGGGCGCTGCCCACTGTCATTTTGGGATTTCTTGCCGGATTGTGGCTGGCTCCGACTATGGAAAATCATTTGTCCGGGTTCTTCATGCTATTTATTCTGACACCGGTGGGTGTCATGGTGTTTGCTTATGTCTGGCAGTATGTGCCCAAAAACCTGCTTAATAAAATTCCCGAAGGTTGGGAGGCGGCATTATTGATACCGGTCATTCTGCTCACTGGCTGGTTTGCTTTTGCCGTGAGTGTACCGCTGGAAAATCTGATGTTTCATGGAACGATGCAAGACTGGTTTAAAAGTGAATTTGGGATCGGCTACGATCAGCGCAACGCCATGGTGGTCGGTATAGCGATGGGCTTTGCGGTAATTCCGACAATTTTTTCCATTGCTGAAGATGCTGTTTTTAGCGTTCCGAAACATTTGACAGTAGGTTCTCTGGCTTTAGGCGCGACTCCCTGGCAGACCATGATTAAAGTGGTGCTGTTGACGGCCAGTCCCGGGATTTTTTCTGCCGTGATGATTGGTGTGGGCCGTGCCGTGGGTGAGACCATGATTGTGTTAATGGCGACAGGGAATACGCCGGTGATGGATATGAGCATTTTTCAGGGTATGCGAACACTGTCTGCGAATATTGCTGTGGAAATGCCTGAAGCCGAAGTGGACAGTACGCACTACCGGGTATTGTTCCTGGCCGCTCTGGTATTGTTTTTGTTCACCTTTATTGTTAATACCCTGGCGGAAATTATTCGTCAGCGTTTACGCGAAAAATACAGCTCATTATGATGAAGTTATGGTTTAAAAGCGGGCGTCCCTGGATATGGCTTACCGCGGCGGCAGTCAGTTCCAGTCTTATTATGGTAATGGCGCTGTTGTTACTGGTTAGTGTACGCGGAGTACGTCATTTCTGGCCACATCAAGTGACCCAATTCACTTATCAGGAATCAGGCGAACAGCCCGGGATAATTATTGGTGAGGAAGTTGAGACCAGCATAACACCTGCCGCGATGGCTAAATCGACTGGCTTTAAAATGGATGACAATGAAGACACCCTGGTGCAGTATTTAATTAAAACAGGCAACCGTGATGTGACGGGTACTGACTTTCGCTGGATACAGGCACGCAATGTCAGGATGCAGAGTAATCCGGCCGATATAATAGTCGTGGAACGGCGAGAGTGGGGAAATTTTTATGGACAGTTGGTTGAAGTTAAAGAAAGTGGTAAAACTATAGCCACTGGTGAGCAGGCCTTATCCGTGCTAAAAACACGTATAGATGAGGCTTTAGCCGTTTTCAAGGAAATCGCGCGCATTGAGAAAAAAGAAATAGGTGCTGTAAATTATGGTTTAGAGCGGTTAAGACTTAAAGAAAAAAAATTAAAGCTTGAAAATCTCTGGAATAGCAACTCGGAAAAAAAGATAGCAGCAGAGAAGGCCGACTATGAAGCTGAGTATAAACAATTTCAGGAGCAGTTAAGCGCTTTATATCAGAAAATAAGACGGGATAGTCTGGTCGCTAAAACGGAAAGCGGCAGTACGCTAGAAATTCCCTTGTCCAAGGTGGTTAGAGTTTATCAGCCCAATGCCATGAATTTATTGGATAAAATCGGATATTTTGGCATCAAGATCGGTGAATTTTTAAGCGATGATCCACGTGAAGCCAATACCGAAGGCGGGATTTTCCCGGCTATTTTCGGTACGGTATTGATGGTTATCATTATGTCAATTATTGTTACGCCATTCGGCGTTATTGCAGCAGTGTATTTGCGTGAATATGCCAAACAAGGTTTTACTACAAGGCTGATCAGGGTTGCCGTCAATAATCTGGCGGGAGTACCTTCTATCGTTTATGGGGTATTTGGCTTGGGCTTTTTTGTTTACATTTTGGGCGGTAATATCGACCGCTTGTTTTTTCCTGAGGCAGCGCCTGCACCGGTTTTCGGAACGCCAGGATTACTCTGGGCTTCGATTACGCTGGCTTTGCTGACTTTACCGGTAGTCATTGTGTCAACGGAAGAAGGATTGGCGCGTATCCCCAGTTCTATACGCGAAGGCAGTCTGGCCTTAGGGGCCACAAAACTTGAGACTTTGTGGCTTACCGTGCTACCCATGGCAAGCCCTGCGATGATGACAGGCTTGATTCTGGCGGTGGCAAGAGCAGCCGGGGAAGTCGCTCCATTAATGCTGGTCGGGGTGGTTAAGCTGGCGCCAACGTTGCCCCTGGATAGCAATTTCCCGTATTTGCATTTAGACAGAAAATTTATGCACCTGGGGTTTCATATTTATGATGTCGGCTTTCAAAGTCCAAATGTAGAGGCGGCGAGACCCCTGGTTTATGCGACCGCATTATTACTGGTTTTGGTAATTATAGGGCTGAACCTGACTGCAATCATCATCAGAAACAATTTGCGCGAAAAATACCGGGCACTGGAAGGTTAATTAAATGACAGCACAACAAGTACGTACACATGCAATTGATATGAGTTCCGTTTTGCGCGGGAAGGACAACCAGGATGAGCAGCATGAAACCTGTATCAAGGTAGAAAATTTAAATCTGTTTTACGGTGATAAACAGGCATTGCATGACATCACTATGGAAATGCCCAAGCAAAGAGTGACAGCCTATATTGGCCCCAGTGGCTGCGGTAAATCAACGTTGCTGCGTTGTATTAACCGGATGAATGATCTGGTAGATATTGCAAGAATTGACGGTAAAATTCTACTGGATGGTGAAAATATCTATGATAAAGCCGTTAATGTGGCAGCCTTGCGCAGACGTGTCGGCATGGTATTTCAAAAACCTAATCCTTTCCCCAAGTCTATTTTTGAAAATGTCGCTTATGGCCTTCGAATTCAGGGTGTTAACGATAAGCGTATACTGGAAGAAACCGTCGAAAACGCCTTGCGCGGCGCGGCGCTCTGGGATGAAATGAAAGATCGCTTGAATGACAACGCCCTGGGCATTTCTGGCGGTCAACAGCAAAGACTGGTTATTGCCAGAGCGATTGCGATAGAGCCTGAGGTGCTGCTGCTGGATGAACCGGCTTCGGCGCTGGATCCGATTTCAACGTTAAAAATCGAAGAGCTGATTAATGAACTTAAGGAAAAATATACTATAGTTATAGTCACGCACAATATGCAGCAGGCCGCACGTGTTTCCGACTACACGGCCTTTATGTACATGGGCGAATTGATAGAGATTGGTACAACCAGCGAATTATTTACCAATCCCGCAAAAAAACAGACAGAAGATTATATTACCGGACGCTATGGATAATTAGGAGATAGCAATGGACAACAGCAAAATAGGGCATCATATTTCTGAGCAGTTTAATAAAGAACTGGAAGATATCCGCAATAATGTTTTAACCATGGGCGGTTTGGTCGAACAGCAAATAGAACTGGCAGTTCAGGCTTTCACGACAGGCGATATAGAACTGGCTGAACAGGTCATCAAGCAGGATAATCAGGTCGACTCTCTGGAAATGGCAATTGATCTGGAATGCACGCAAATTCTGGCGCTGAGGCAGCCAACAGCATTTGATTTAAGGCTGTTGCTTACGGTGATCAAAATCATTCATGAGATTGAAAGAGTAGGCGACAAGGCCGAGCGCGTAGCGGAAATGGCAATACAGCTAGCGGGTGTCGAAAGCAAATTTCCGCATCATGAATTGGAGCATATGGCTGAACTGGTTAAAGGAATGCTGCATGATGCGCTGGATGCCTTTGCCAGAATGACCATTGAGGAAGTGCCTGAAATTACCGAACGGGATGATAATGTTGATCGTGAATATGAGAATATTCTCAGGCAATTGATTACCCGAATGATGGAAGATCCGAGAAATATTACCAGGACTTTAGATGTGCTCTGGACGGTTCGCGCGCTGGAAAGAATTGGCGATCATGCCTGTTATATCTGTGAACATTTGATTTATATGATCAAGGGCGAAGATGTACGGCATTTGAGCCAGTCTGAATTGGAATCAAAACTAAAAGAAGGATAACGGTTTTAAACTTTTGCTCTTCAGTATCTGGTTTTTTATCGCCTCACTCCTGTTCTCCGTCCGGAAAGGCAGTGGAGGCGGAGAATTTCGATGTGCAATTAGTCTATAAACCACAAAAAAGCGAGCCACTTGAACGGTGGCTCGCTTTTTTTGTGGTTCCGGTTTTCCGGGGATTATTTTTCCAGGCCAATAAAATCCCAAACTTTATGGGAAAGCGTTGAATTAACATGCTCGGGTACAGGCGGTCCATTTGGATAATTTAGATCGTACACACGCTTGGTATCCTTGGCAAGTTCTATCATCTCAAGTTTGGTGTAAGCTTCCTGTAAAACTTGCAAGGCATAGGGTACAGCCGTAGTGCGCTGGTATTTTTCAATGACAGTGGAGGCTCTGTTGACGGCGGCTACATAAGCTTTACGCTTCATGTAATAGCGTGCGATGTGGACTTCATGCATCGCCAGATTGTTTTTCAGCGCAATCATGCGTTGCCGGGCATCGGGTATATATTTGCTATGCGGGTATCGGCGTATCAGTTCTTCAAAATTCTTCAAGGCATCTCGAGCGGTACCCGGATCTCGTTGTGATGTATCAGTCGGCAGAAAGCGATCAATAAAACCTATACCCCGATTGTAATTAACCAGGCCTTTTAGATAGTAGGCATAGTCGACGGCGGGGTTGCGCGGATTCATTTTAATGAAGCGGTCTGCGGCAGCGGATGCCGAGTCAGGATCATTATTTTTGAAATAGGCGTAAGCAATATCCAGTTGTGTCTGTGCCGAGTCTTCACCAAAAGGATAGCGCGATTCAAGCGCCTCGTAGAGTTTGATGGCCTTTTCATAATTACCGGCATCCACTGCTGTCTTGGCCTGCTCGCGAAATTTTTCGGCATTCCAGTCTGCGTATTCATCTTCATCTGACGAACTGGAGTCACTGGAGAAGAGTTCTTTAAGTGTTCCACAGCCCTGAAGTGACAGGCCTAAACAGCAAATAAATAAAATTTTAATGAAAATTAATCGCATAGTACCAACGACACGTTGTAATATTAGAGGTTTTCTCGCAAGATAAACAGCGATACTTGAAATGGCTATAAATCCTGCGAGTATAACTTAACACTGGGTTATTCAGAAGAACTTGTTATGACAAGATTAACGGCAGAAGTGCCTTACGAAATGGCGGGTATGCGTTTGGATCAGGCGCTGGCCGAATTATTTGCCGACTTTTCGCGCAGTAAACTGCAAACCTGGGTCAAATCCGGGCGAGTACAGGTCAACGGCTTAACACTTAAGCCTAAAGACAAGCTTGAGGGTGGCGAAGCGATTACGCTCGATGCCGAAGCGGAAGTGGTGGTGACATCTGAAGCCGAAGAAATTCCTTTGGATATTATTTTTGAAGATGAAAGCCTGTTAATCGTCAATAAGCCGGCAGGCCTGGTGGTACATCCGGCGGTAGGGAACTGGCACGGCACTCTGTTAAATGCCTTGCTAAACCATGATTCAAATCTGGAAACATTGCCCAGAGCCGGCATTGTTCACAGGATTGATAAGGAAACCAGCGGTTTGCTGATGATTGCAAAAACCTTGCAGGCTCACAACAGCCTGACACAGCAGCTACAGGAGAGGGAAATTACCAGAGAATATCTGGCGATTACCCGGGGACGGATGACGGCCGGTGGGACGATAGATGAACCTATAGCCAGACATCCTACTGATCGCAAGCGCTATGCCGTTAAAGAGTCCGGCAAGTTTGCGGTCACGCATTACCGCGTCGTGCAACGTTTTACCCGGCATACTCTTGTTCAGGTGAAGCTGGAAACTGGGCGTACCCATCAAATTCGCGTACACATGGCGCATATTCGTTACCCGCTGCTGGGTGATCAAGTCTATGGCGGTCGCTTCCAAATGCCGGCCGACTGCAGTGAGCGGCTGGAAAAAGAATTGCGCAGCTTCAAGCGTCAGGCGCTGCACGCGGCAAAATTGGGTTTGCAGCATCCCGTTACCGATGAATATTTTGAATGGGAGCAGCCTTTACCGGAAGACATGACACGTTTATTGGAAGCATTAACCGATAATGAACAGGATTAAACACTGGCTGGTTCCCGACTGGCCGGCGCCCGCTAACATTCATGCAGCAACCACGCTGCGTACGGGTGGCGTGAGTGAAGGTATTTACGCCAGTCTTAATGCCGCCGCTCATGTAGGCGATGATGCCGATCGGGTCAGGCAAAACAGGCAGATTATCAAAGAGATGCTGGATTTACCCGCCGAACCCGTATGGCTGGATCAAATACACAGTAATCGTGTCGTCAAGGCGGCAAATCCCCCCTACCCCCCTTTGCAAAAGGGGGGTAGGGGGGATTTGCCGCAAGCCGATGCCAGTTATACTAATGAATCAGGCATTGTATGCGCAGTGATGACTGCGGATTGTTTGCCGTTACTGGTTTGCTCTGCGGATGGCGCACAAGTAGCGGCGATACATGCCGGCTGGCGGGGCTTATTGGCAGGCGTGATCAGTAACACGCTAGCTGCAATGCAAATCCCCCTCAATCCCCCTTTTTCAAAGGGGGAAGCCAGCCAGCTCCTCAACACTGATCTTAGTTCCCCCCTTTGCAAAAGGGGGGCTAGGGGGGATTTACTGGTATGGTTAGGGCCTGCAATCGGACCTGACTGCTTTGAAGTAGGCGCCGAGGTACGTGATGCTTTCCTGGAAAAATCACCAGCATTCAATGATGCATTTAAAGGCCAAAACAACGGCAAGTGGTTCGCTGATATTTACCGGATCGCGCGGACTGAGCTGGCATCTTTGGGCATAACTAATATTTATGGCGGCTTATACTGTACCGTTACCGAGCATGAGCGTTTTTATTCTTATCGCAGGGCTGCACAAACAGGGCGCATGGCTACACTGATATGGAAATAACTTCTCATTAGTTACAGGTAAGCTTATTTTTCAAGGAGTTAGTGATATGGGAATTCCCTAAAATTCGTTTTTTTTATTGCCCGCCAACCAAAAATCAATGAGTTACGCTGGCTTTCTAGGAAAATGGGCTTGGTTTTTCAATTTTTAGCTCTGTAAGCTATTGATTTATAACCTACCTGCAACTAATGAGAAGTTACACGTGTAATTTCTAACCCGTTGAAATTATTAAATGTCCCGGCTTAAGTGGCAAGCTAATATTACCAAATAGCTCGTTGGCATTTTTATAATCAGGATGCGGGTTAAAGCCGAACTCTTTAGCATAATCAACTACACCATCCAGCAATTTTTTAGCACAGCTTTGATGTAATTTTTCAAAGCCCCTGTCACCGGTTGCCGACATTCTCCCTTTAATCCTATGCTCATATTCGCTTTCGGGCAGTACCATAAACATGGCGTCTTTGACACCCAGACAGAAAACATCGATAACAAATGCGCTCATGGCGATATCGCCGTTAGAAATACGCCGCGTTACCACCAGCTCACCTATGCCGGAAGTAAATAAATTATCCGGTATCAAACATTCGTGAATGGGGTAGCTTGCATAAGGCTTAGCCTTTTTCATTGACGGAGTTATTTTTCTATTCGTTGTCCCTCTTTTTTGTTTTTTCTTGGCTAATTTTTTTGTCGCTGTTGTTCTGATATTGCCATTATTTTGACCTCATTTAATTTAGCTGGGTTTATGGTTACGGCTATCGTAGCAGTAGTAGCTCATCAATGGATAACTGTTGTCCGCAAGTAAACCCCTTGTATTTATTGATAGCCGTAAATTCTGAAATTTTTTGGGCACCCTTCATTTTCCAATTAACAGTTTAACAAAATTCCCCCAGGTGTTGTGATATGCATTTAGAGCAATCACATATAAGGAGAAGATCATTAAATTTACCCGCCGCCCCGATCTCGATACTCAAGCCCGTATAA
>JAGXGJ010000003.1 GCA_024636875.1 Methylococcaceae bacterium
CTAGTAGGCCAAAACACCATCATCGAGCAAATCCGCGCATATTTACTGACTGTTTCTGATGAAATAGATGACGATTAAACAAAATTGCCGTTCAAAACGGTAGTTACTGATTCAATTTAACCTCATCCTGCATTCATGTGCTAGGTGCATAGAGGACCGTTACTCCCCTGTATTTGGCAATTAACTTACGACTGACGAGTTCTTTAGGCTGTCATAAAATTGAGGTCGCACCCATGCCTACTGCTTCTTCGTTTTCGGCCACTCGATACGCTGTGCCCGATATTTTGCGCTCCCGTATCTCTACTAGTTCTTCCTGTTGAGCCGGTGTCATCGAGAGCCAATAGTCGCCCAAGAACGTGCCGCACTCCTCTCCCTGCTGACACATCTGCTCATCGGTCACCTCGATCTTTTTCTTTCTCATAGCGGGATGAGGGCTGCGACGTGCGAGTAGCGGATCATTTTCGCCCAACGTAATATATACGATATCAGTTGCCGCATAAAAATTGTAAATGGTCGTATAATCATGTTAAATTAAAACAACCTATTGTTTATGTTGATTAAAGCATAAATGAATGCGACAAATGATGCAAACAAATACGACACTCAGACAACCGGAAGTCTAGGATTTTTCATTGATACCGTTTTTCTAAAATTACATATTGAATATGTCATAAAAACAAACAGTTAAGAATTTAATATGCCTTAATCGGGGTCATTATAAAATCCAGAGATTAAGCTTAACACTATGATTTATATACAAGGCATCCGGTTATCTGACACTGGCGTAACCGATGACATTCTTGTATAAAGTACGCGGCAAGATCCGGTTCAAGCACTATAGCTTGATCGCTGAGAATACCTATCTCTCGTGGATTAAGCAATTCACTTTGTACCACTGCAAACGTCATCCCGCAGGCTTGGGCGCAGCCGAAGTGGAGACGTTTTTAACTTATTTGGCTGCGCAGCGCCATGTAATAACTTCGTACTCCCTTCGGCTATGCTCAGGACAAGCTTGGTTTCTTCGTGGTGAAAATTCCTTGGCTTGTATAATATCAGATAGTAAGTTTTCATCGTGCTTTTTCAATGCTAGAGATCTCAAAGATAGAGCACAACGGCAGCCTGCCATTATGATTTTTGAATTTGCCGCATACTTTGATGGATTTCAAACATCTCCTTGGCAAGCTTCGAAATATGGGTTGTCTGGTACCCCGACAAATCGGTATGGATTATATCGTTCATAACGCCTGTCCACTTTTCCGGCAATGCCTTGGCCCCGAGCATCATGCCCATGATTGATCCAACCGTCGCACCGTTGCAGTCCGTATCGAAGCAGGCGAGCACAGTCCGGGTGATGGCCTTTTCGTAATCACCCTCGCCATACAACAGGCCCATGGCGACAATCTGCGCGTTGGAAATGCTGTGGCACCAGTGATGCGCTCGTGTTTCGTTCCAGCGCTGGTGGATGTATTGCACAGTATCAGAATAGGTGTTGCCGGATGCGTGTCGATTCAGTATCTCGATTATAGCTTCGAAAAGCCGGCTTTTTTCCGGAATTTCGGTGAGTCCGATTTCGATTATGCGGCGCACGTCGGTTTGATTCATAGCGGCCGCCAGCATGGCGGCGACCCACATCGCACTGTAAATGCCGTTTTTTACGTGGGATATGCTTGCGTCCCGCCAAGCCAGTTCAGCAGCCAGTTCAGGCTGGCCCAAGGCAACGTAGCCAAAGAAATCGGACCGGATGCGTGCGCCGATCCATTCACGGTAAGGATTGCGGATAATAGCGGAATCCGGTGGTTCGATGAGGTTCGTGAAATTGCGGTAAGCTACGCGTTCCGCCGTACAAGTGCGCAAAAGTGGGATGTTTTCCAGCCAGAAGTCGGCCATATCCGACGGCGTAAAGTTTATCCCTTTTTGGTGTACCAGCTGCATTCCCATCACCGTATAGTTGGTATCGTCGTCGCCAGGAAAACAATCAGTATTTCTATACGACCAGGGACTTTGTCAGCCGAAATTGGCACAGTCTTCTTCGGTAAGGCCCGGCAGCCGCCAAATATAATCCGGTATCTCTTCGTAGCCAAAATGATCCAGGAGCTTCTGCAATCTTGGTCTTAGCACACCTTCAATGGGTTTGCCCAGCAGGCAACCCGCACATCGTCCTAACCACGCACCGGTGATGTGATCACGTCGCATTGCCTCTGAGGTGGTGATTGGTAGTACGCTTGGGCCCGCTGTTCGATGAGCTCGTATAGTCTCAAGGTCGGAGGGTTCGACGTAGCGATAGTCCGGGCGCATCGGCAACAGACGGGTTTTATCCAATAGAGCATCCATCGCTTTTTGAAACTGTGCATCTTCGGGTAATTCTTCGGCAAGAAGCCGTGCGAACTCCATATCGACTGTACTTGTATCACGTTCTTCATCGGCCAACTGTTGCTGTTCAGTTCGTACATCCTCTTTGTTCCACCATAGCCATAAATTCTTCATGAGCTTCATTTCTCCTTTGAATGATGCCGCCGTTAATCAATTGCTATGCTCAAAATGGGCACATAGTGCGGCTTTTGTCTGTCTCTCCCTTCGGGAGCGGGCAGGGGTGAGGAGGGGGGTTCAAAAAGCGCAAATCGTGACCATCCGCGGTATAGCAATGTCTTGTTCAAAACGGTTGTTGAGCTGCCTCAAGTTCCCCTCGGGACGGGATTGAATCCGCTGCACCATGACGTGTGACGCATATAGCCGCCGCACGGGTTGCATAGGCGAGAGCCGCCTTCGGATCGTTGGTTCTGATGAGCTCTGCCAAGAAGAAGCCAATAAACGTGTCCCCCGCGCCGGTTGAATCGACAACATGGACCTTTTCTGCGGGCTGATGGAATAGAACTTGCGGACTGAAATAGCCGGCTCCCTTATGGCCCATTGTAAGGACAAGCGCCGCGTGAGGATATCGATGGCTGAAAATTTCGTAGATTTTTTCCGCTTCGCTTTCTCCGGTGAGGCTATGTGCTTCGGTCTCATTTATTACAAGAATGTCGACCAAATCAAGCGGATAATTTAACACTTGAGGACTCATCGGCGCGGGATTAAAGACAATCGTCAGACCCTTTTCTTTTGCGGATATGATTATCTGTGGTACCGCACTCACCTCGTTTTGAACGAGCAGATAGTCATCCGGTCCAAATTCAGCCACGATGCGCAGCACATCTGCTTCGCCGATGAGCTGATTTGCACCGCCAACGATGACGATGGCGTTTTCACCCGTCACATTAACCTGAATGATGGCGTGTCCGCTTGGGCCATTGATTGATTCCACAAATCTCGTATCCACGCCCTGGTCTTCCATCAAGGTTTTCAACCAGGTATCTGCAGCGCCAACCTTGCCGGCGTGATATATGCTTGCACCGGCCCGAGCTAGCGCGATAGATTGATTTAGCCCCTTGCCTCCGGCAAATCGCCGGTATTGCTGGCAGCTGAGAGTTTCACCCGGGCGCACGAAGTGCTCAACAGTATAGACATGATCAACGTTGATCGACCCGAAGTTCAGCACTCTTTTCATCGCTGCATAGTTGAAGGATTATAATTACGGAAATCAATGTCCGGGAAAATGTTATCCATGTATTCCAGGGCGGTCAAATAACGTTCATTTATCCTGTTTTTACGAATACAATCATGCAAGTAGTTAAATCTCGCCAGGTGGTCTGTAATGCGTTTATTCGCATAGTCGGTTGTTGTCCCGGATTTCATTATGAACGGCCAATCAGAGGCTTGCGCCAGTAAAATTGATCTTGCTGCCTGATTCAAAGCCCTGGTCTGCAATGGGCTTAGCGCTAAATCCTGAAGATCAGTTGCCAATTTTTCCATGTCTGCTTCGGCCTTGTGCAGAAAAGGATAGATCCAGTCATTGGTTTCATTGATCCAGTAACTGTAATAACCTTGATCGCCCCAGGTTGATGCAGAAGGCGTAGCCACCTGGTGGGATGACTGGTGATTTAAATAATCACTGCAACTGACGGTCTGAACGTTATTGGTATTCTCGCTTGCCAGGCGCAGCACGGATTCCAGCCAATTTGGCCCTTCAAACCACCAATGGCCGAAGAGTTCGGCATCGTAAGGGGCTACGATTATCGGCGCTCTATCCATCCAGGTGCCAAGGGAGTCAATTTGCAGTTGGCGTTTATTGATAAAATCCTGAGCGTGCTGGCGCGCTTTCGCCAGCGCTTTTTTGGGATTATAGATTTCCTTCGGTAAATCCTTGCCGGTTACGCGATAGTATTTGATGCCTGTATTGGTGCGGATTTCTCCGTCCAGAATATAGGGCGCGATATAATCAAAATCAAGATCGAAACCGATGTCCCTGTAATATTCGCGGTAATCGAAATCTCCCGGGTAGCCTTCGTGCGAACTCCAGACCTGCCTGGATGATTCAGGATCTCTTGCGAATGCAGCTACGCCATTGCCGCAATCCAGCGGTGCATAGACGCCGTTTCGGGGCGGCTCACTGGCATCCATGATGCCGTGGGTATCGACAAAAAAATACTTGATGCCGGCTTCGCCCAGTATCGTTTCCAGGCCCGGATAGTAAGCACATTCCGGGAGCCAAAACCCGGTCGGTGAAAAACCCAGATTGGCTTTAAACGTTTCAACACCAATGTTGACCTGGTTGCGTACAGCAGTTTCGCTAACATTGAGCAAGGGCAGAAATCCGTGAGTTGCAGCACAGGTTATCAATTCAAGAGTGCCTGCCCTGTGATGCTTTTGGAAAGCAGTCAATAAATCACACTTGTACTGATTCTGGTAGGTATCCAGGGTATTTTGGAAAAGGCGCCGGTACAGTCGCGCCAATTTTTGAAACTCGGGTTGTTTTCGGGTTCTGATGATTTCCTTTTCGGCCAGTTCCAGTAATCTATGCAGATACTTCAGATACCGTGATCGTAATAATTCATCGCGTAGCATGGAAATGAGTGGCGGTGACAGCGAAAGTGTCAGCCGGTAATCCACACTGTCTTTCTGCAGTCTATCCAGTACGCCGATTAACGGAATATAGCATTCTGTAATGGCTTCGAAAAACCAGTTTTCTTCAAAAAAACTTTCGTGCTCAGGGTGTCTCACATAGGGCAGGTGAGCGTGGAGTATAATACTGAGGAATCCTTTTTTCATTGCGAATACTCATTTTTTCCCCGGCCGGAGGCACTGTTATTCATAAAAGTGGCTACCTCCCGTCTTGCTGTAGTGAACTGTGGCATGGCCTTAAACTCAAGTTTCCTTTCCTTCAGACTTTCATTAAATTGATTGGGTATTACTTTTCCAGGCGGAACATGAGTAATGTTGGAACAGGCGAGTGGAGCAAGACTATTATCCGGAAAACGTTTGCCAATGCTTGCGCGGTAAGCTGTTTCATGAGTCCGCATTGATAAATACACGCTTTGTTGAGCTTGAGTGCTGTCAATGGCAACATCAAACCATGACTTTGTTTTGAATGCGCCGGAATTTTTGTTTTCCTGTGAATAAATCCTTAAAGCGAGTTGATTCCCGGAATCAGCTTTTGGTGTAGCGTCGGGTATGTCATCACCCAGATTCCAGTAGGCATAAAGATGCTCGGGGTCGACTGGCAGGAGTACAAGTTCCTGAGCATTGTTTGATGCTCTGGGCACGAATTCGTGTCTAATTTCTTCGCCGATCTCAAACATTTCCTTCGTTGAAAGCTTGATTTTGGAAACGGGCTCTGGCGAGTCGATTAAAGCACTGGGCGCAAACTCCCGGCTAATTTCCTGACTAATCTCAAGCAACTCTTTTGGAGAAAGATTAATCTGGGAATTATTTATTGAATGCAAAAATGTCATTATCAGCTTCAAATGGTTACCATATTGCCTTACCTAGAGTTCCTTCACACCTATTCAAGCTAATGGGCGAAGTGCTTTTTCCCTCTGCTATCTCTAAAGCTGATTTTCAAAAAACAGGCAAATCCTGCACACTCAGTCAGGAAATGCTGTGCTATTATCCCGGTTACTGGTGGAAAACTCTAACCTTTGTCGATTATTATTGCAAGAAATTTAAATCATTATCCTGTGGTATAACCGGTGGCTTGCAAAGCGCTGTCCATTGCCGCGAAGGACGTCTGGCGGCGTCAAATATAATAGTAAAATAACCGGGCTCCGGTTGGGCATTCGTAACGATATTCCAGATGTCGATAAATTCAGCTTCCAATAAACGGAGCTCCATGTTCAAGTTGATGCCCTGGTAAGCAAAAAATGTTTGCCCACTCTACAATACTGCGATACTTTAAGTCCATGCCATCATTACGGTCTGCACATTCGTCATAATTACCGAGGATTCCTAATGCCCCCTAACCGCCCCGTCGTACTCTCATTTTCTGGCCATGATCCCAGCGGATGCGCCGGGGTGCAGGCTGATATTGAAACCCTGGTCAGCCATCAGTGTCATGCCGCCAGTGTTATTACTGCCTTGACCGAGCAGGATACCCGGAATGTAAAAAAGCTTATTCCGCAAAGCCCCGAAAACATTATCAGTCAGGCGAATACCTTACTGGATGATTTGCATGTTAATGCCTTCAAAATCGGTTTGATCGGACATCATGAAACAGCAATAGCCATTTATGCGATTTTAAAGCAACACCCGCACATTCCGGTTATTCTGGATCCGGTTTTGGCGGCGGGAGGCGGTACTGAATTATCCAATGACCGGCTTATTGGAACGATTGTGGACTTTCTGCTGCCATGCACCACCGTGCTAACGCCCAACAGTGAAGAAGCCCGCAAACTTGCAGGATTTGATGAACTTGATGAATGTGGCCTGGAATTGCTGGAACAGGGTTGTGAATATGTACTGATTACAGGAACGCATGAAGCGACGGCCTCAGTGAGTAATCAACTGTTTTATGACAACCGTTGCTGGGAAACTTACACCTGGGACAGGTTACCGGCCAGTTTTCATGGCTCCGGTTGCACGCTGGCTGCCAGCATTGCTGCCTTGATGGCGCATGGACTCGAGCCGGTTCAGGCGGTCATGGAGGCTCAGGAATATACCTGGAATTCTTTACAATCAGCTTACCAGCCAGGTAAGGGTCAGCTTAACCCGAATCGTTTTTTCTGGATGGAGGACGAATCATGAGCTTTCCAATGCGCGGACTTTACGCTATTACCCAGACGAAAAATAAATCCTGCGATACTATTATTAATGAAGTCATTGCTGCGCTTAGAGGTGGCGCAGTGATTGTGCAGTATCGGGATAAAAATCCGGCTGACGCACTCTTTCTTGCAAAAGAGCTGGTTAAAGTGTGCCATCAATTTAACGTTCCGCTTATTGTTAATGACGATATTGAGCTGGCAGCCATGGCAGGCGCGGATGGCGTACATATCGGCAAAGAGGACGGCGCTATTGCTCAGGCAAGAATGCATTTAGGTGGCGATGCCATCATCGGTGTCTCCTGCTATGACTTTGTCGAAAGAGCGCTGGATGCACAAGGGCAAGGGGCTGATTATGTTGCTTTCGGGCGATTTTTTCCTTCTTCCTCAAAACCACTGGCTGCACCGGCGAAGCTTGAGACACTGCAACAGGCAAAACGGCTGCTTGATATCCCGATTGTCGCCATAGGCGGCATTCTGCCGGAAAATGGTGCGCAATTGCTGGCAGCGGGAGCCGATTTGTTGGCTGTCATCGGTGGACTGTTCGACAGTCATCCGGAACAATCAGCTCGAGCCTATCAGGCATTATTTAATCGTCAGAATTAAAATCCAGCACCCGAAAATGAATAATTTCGAACCCGGTTGTACCGATATTGATGAATCCGGCCTGATTTCTGTTAAAGACGCGTTGTCGCGGATTTTATCGGATGTTCCGGTTATCCAAGGCTACGAGCGTTTAAATATTGAGAAGGCGAGGGGGCGCACGCTTTATGAACCGGTCATCGCCGCTATTAATGTGCCCGCTTTCACCAATTCCGCAGTCGACGGCTATGCCCTGTGTTCTTCCGGCTTGCCTGTACAGGGTGAATGCAGACTGGAAATAGGTGGCCGCGCTTTTGCCGGAATCCCCTATAACGGCGAAATAAAATCAGGGCAATGTCTGCGCATAATGACCGGAGCTCCTGTTCCCGAGGGCTTGGATGTAGTCATCATGCAGGAACATGTCGTCAACAAGGATAATGCGATCCTGATTGATGCCCGGCATCAAGCGGGCCAAAACATTCGCAAGGCGGGTGAAGATATCCAGCAGGGACAAACCATTTTACAAACAGGTAAATATCTTACCCCTCCGGACATTGGTTTAATGGCTTCTTTGGGCATTGCTGAAATCAATGTCACCCGGAGATTGAAAGTCGCCATCGCCTCGACCGGCAACGAGGTTTTCAGCCTGGGTGCAGCACCCGGTGCTGGCGGTATTTATGACAGTAATCATTACAGTTTGCTAACAGCATTGGATCGACCCGGTGTTGATGTTATCAATCTGGGTATTCTGGAAGATGAACCTGCATCGTTGCTGAAAAGTTTTCATGAAGCCAGTGACTATGCTGATGTGATTATTTCCACGGGTGGTGTTTCAGCTGGCGAGGCCGATTACACCAAGACAGCATTACAGGCATCCGGTCAGGTTGAGTTCTGGAAAGTTGCTCTTAAACCCGGTCGGCCTTTGGCCTTTGGCAAGCTCAATCATGCCGCATTTTTTGGCTTACCCGGCAATCCGGTCGCAGTGATGGTGACTTTTTATCAGTTTGTCATGCCAGCGCTGGAAAAAATGTCAGGCACCAATAACAAACCTATAGCGCCGGTTTTTTTAGCTAAAGCAAGCGCGTCCCTGCGTAAAAAACCGGGACGCACCGAAATTCTAAGAGGCATTATCGAACAGGATGAGCGTGGTGACTGGCTAGTTAAAAGCACGGGTCAGCAAGGCTCGGGTATTTTGAGTTCAATGAGTCTGGCGAATGCGTTTATTATTCTCGATCATGAAAGTCCCAGTATCAAGGCGGGTGAATGGGTCAAGGTTCAACCATTTGCAGGCTTATTGTAATCGCGTGATTATTATCACCAGCACTTATAGAGCGGCGCGGAAGCAAAGCAGCATTAAACTCGCTCTCCTACTGGGCGAGGGCTTGGGTGAGGGTGATGAGAACCATTGATCATCAAGCCTGGTAAAACTTTTAATTTTGCAAAAAGCAATATTCAAAAATTTTATTGTAAATATATAGAGCATGTTCGCGTACTATATGCCTACATCTAATTACCATTGATCAGAAAAGTTTTAGGGGAACACATGCTTAATAAAGTTACTTTAATTGGAAGACTGGGCGCAGATCCTGAAATTCGTTATATGCCATCAGGTGGTGCGGTTGCAAATATAACATTAGCTACTAATTTCAGATGGAGAGACAAGCAAACGGGGGAAAAAAAAGAGTCTACTGAATGGCATAGAGTCGTCTTTTTTAACCGGTTGGCTGAAATAGCGGGTGAATATTTAAAAAAGGGCAGTCAGGTTTATGTAGAAGGGCGCCTGCAAACACGTAAATGGCAAGGTCAGGATGGTCAGGATCGTTATACGACCGAAATCATCGCCACAGAAATGCACATGCTGGACAGTCGCAGTGGCGGGACCAGCAGCTTCGGCGGTGATCAGTCATCAGCAGGAAATCCTGCGTCACCATCCAAACCGGCATATCAGGCTCAGCAACCGCCACAGCAAAATAATGCCGGCTCGATGCCCCCGGCGCCTCCCGCTTATGATGATTTTGACGATGATATACCCTTTTAAAGAACACCCTATAAAACCCATTCACCGATGTTCAGGTTGGTGGACATGATCAACGAGGCTGGTTCTTTGGTAGAACTGACGGATCAAGCGAAATAGCAAGCCCGACTCAGGGAGCGGCAGATGACTTCGATTAATTGCCGCTACCCGGCTTTGTAATGTATTCCCAGCCGCCGCCCAAAGCCTTGTAAAGTGCCGCCAATGCAGTCGCTGTGGTGGTTTCGCTCAGCGCCAGGCGGTCCTGGTCTTGCAGCAGACGCCGTTCGGTATCCAGCACCGTCAGAAAATCGCTTACGCCTTCCTTAAAGCGCAGGTGAACCAATTCATCGGCTCTTTCGCTGGCTTGAGCCGCCGAGGCGAGCAATACTCGCCGTGCCCGCTCCTGATTGTAGTTCACCAGAGCGTTTTCGGTTTCCTCCAGGGCATTCAGTACTGTCTGCTCGTACTGAGCCAGGCTGGCCTCGGCACTTGCGTCGGCAGCCTTGATGCGGGCATAAACACGGCCCAGATCCAGTGCTGCCCAACTGATCCTCGGTCCTGCAGAATAGGTGTCTGAACCTGCTGCGCCGAGCCCCGACAGGTAGCTGGATTCGAGCGCTATGGTGCCGACAAAGGTGACGCGCGGGAAAAGGTCGGCCGTGGCAACGCCTATGCGGGCCGTAGCGGCGGCCAGCGTGCGTTCGGCAATACGTATGTCCTGCCGGCGGCGCAGCAGTTCCGCGGGATTACCGATAGTAATCGTCTCGGGAATCCTGGGCATCGGTGCGGGCTGCTCCAGTTTCTTGATCAGGGCATCCGGCCGCTGTCCGGTCAGTACGCCGAGCCGATGAATAGCCCGGTAAATGGCGCTTTGCAGTGGCGGAATAATAGCCAGCGTGGAATCGAGCTGGGCTTTTGCTCTAGATGTGTCGAGTTCAGTTCCGCGTCCGCTTTCGAGCCTGACTTGGGTTATTTCCAGCGTTTGGATTTGATTTTCGGCGTTCTTTTTTGCCACCGCCATCTGGTTTTGCAGACCGCGCAATTGAAAGTAATTTCTGGCCACTTCGGCGATCAGACTAACACTGAGATCGCGAAGACTGGCTTCCTGTGCCTCAACTTCATCGCTGCTCGCTTCGACGTTCCGGCGAACGCGGCCGAAAATGTCGAGTTCCCAGAAAGCGTCGAAACCGATGTTGGCGAGTGTCAGTTCGCGCGGCGCGAAGTTCCGGTTACTCAGGGCGCCGAGGCTGCGTTTCTGCTCGTTATAATTGGCGTGCGAGGTCACAATGGGGGCCAGATTCAGTCCTGCTTCCATATAGAGAGCCCGTGCTTCGCGAAGGTTGGCGCGGGCTGTCTCAAGGTCATAATTATGCTGCACGGACTGATCGACCAGAACAGTCAGTTCTTTATCATCAAACAGCTTCCACCAGACTACCTCTATATTTTTCGTGGAGAACTCGGGGTGTACGGCATGGGCGAAGGTTTGGGCTGCACCGCTGGTTGCAGGCGCCTTGTAGTCCGGGCCGACCGCGCATGCGCTCAACAGCGCAGCGCCCAGGAGCATTATGACTATGCGGGATTTTGTCAGGTGCTTGATCATAGGTCGGTACCGGAAGCAGGCTCTTGGGGCAGCAAGTTGCCGCTCCTGGGTTGGGGTGGCCGCAAGCGTTGCGCCAGGGCCTGGACAACCACATAGAAAACCGGCGTCAGCAGCAGACCAAAAAAGGTCACGCCCAGCATGCCGCTGAACACGGCCGTGCCCAGCAGCCGCCGCGATTCCGCACCCGCCCCGTCAGCGATCACCAGCGGAAACACGCCCAAGATGAAGGCAAATGAGGTCATCAAAATGGGACGCAGCCTGATTCTGGATGCTTCCACGGCAGCTTCGAAGCGGTTAAGGCCGCTCTCCTGCCGCTGCTTGGCGAATTCCACGATCAGAATAGCGTTCTTGCTGGCCAGGCCCACCAGTACGATAAAGCCAATCTGCGTGAAGATATTGTTGTCCATATTGCTCAACCAGACGCCGGCCATTGAAGATAAAATGCACATCGGTACGATCAGGATCACCGCAAACGGTAATGACCAGCTTTCGTACTGGGCCGCCAAAGCAAGGAAAACGAAAATAACGCTGAGCGGGAAAACCAGCAGGGCGACGTTGCCAGCCAGAACCTGCTGCAGGCTGAGTTCGGTCCATTCGAAGTCAAATCCGGGCGGCAGTTCCGTTTCCATCAGCTTGTTCATGATGTCGATAGCCTGGCCGGAGCTGACGCCGGGCAGCGTACTGCCGTTGATTTCCGCCGCCGGATACATGTTGTAGCGCGTAATTTTGTCGGGTCCGGTAATTTCCTTAACATCGATCAGCGAGCCGAGCGGCACCATGCCGCCTTGCAGGTTGCGCGTCTTCAGTTCTGCTATATCCCCAGGCTTCATGCGGAATTCCGAATCGGCCTGCGCCATAACCTGATAGGTCCGTCCGAAGCGGTTGAAGTCATTAACATAGAGTGAGCCCAGATATATCTGCAGAGTGTCGAATACTTCCTTTAAAGGCACATCCATAGACTTGATCCGGGTGCGATCAACATCCAGGAACAACTGCGGTACGCCAGATCGGAAGGTCGTGAACAATCCTGTCAGGCCGGGCTGCTGATTACCCTTGGCGATCAGTTCCGAGTTCACCCGTTGCAGTGCATCAACGCCGGCATTGGTGCGATTCTGGATTTGCAGCTTGAAACCGCCCACCGAACTCATGCCCCGGATAGGCGGTGGAGCAAACACGGCAATATGGGCATCCTTGACCTGAGCAAGACGCTGCTGAAGGTTCTTGATAACGGCATTGGCGTGCAGACCCGCGTGTCCGGCTCGCTCGTCGAAATCATCGAGCCGGGCGAACATCGTGGCGACATTGGACTGGCTGGAGCCGCTCAAAATCGAAAAGCCGGCGTAGGCATTCACATGCTTGACGCCTTCAGTGTCAAGAATGATACGCGTAGCTTGCTGGACTACGGACTGGGTGCGTCCCAGCGAGGCTGCATCAGGCAGCTGTGCATACAGGATCAGATAGCCCTGGTCCTGCTGCGGGATGAAACCGGTCGGGACTTTTTCGAAAGCCAGGAAGCTAAGCCCTATGAGCCCCAGATAGACCACGAGCACCACCGCCGTCATGCGGATCAACCTGCCGACCAGGCGCGCGTAACCTTCGCTGAACAGCTCGAAAAATTTGTTGAAGCCGGCGAAAATCCAGCCGAACAGTCGATCGATCAGGCGCGTGAGCTTATCCTTGTCGCCATGGGCGCGATCCAGCAGTAATGCACATAAGGCCGGGCTCAGCGTCAGCGAGTTGAATGTCGATATCACTGTGGAAATGGCGATAGTCAGCGCGAATTGTTTGTAGAAAGCGCCCGAGACGCCGGTGATAAAAGCCGTAGGCACGAACACGGCGACCAAAACCAGAGACGTGGCGATGATGGGGCCTACGACCTCGTCCATGGCTTTCCGGGTCGCATCCCGGGCCGACAAGCCCATCGCGATATGGCGCTCCACGTTCTCCACCACGACGATGGCGTCGTCGACGACGATGCCGATAGCCAGCACCAGGCCGAACAATGACAAGGTGTTCAGGGACAAGCCCATCGCAGCCATCACCGCGAACGTGCCGATCAAGGAGACCGGAACAGCCAGCAGCGGTATGATGGTCGCGCGCCAGTTCTGCAGGAATACCACGACCACGAGCACAACCAGCAATATAGCTTCGAACAAAGTCTTGATTACCGCAACAATGGATTGCTGCACAAACACAACGGTGTCATAAGCCATGCTGTAATCAAGACCTTCAGGGAAGCGCGTCTTCAGCTTCTCCATCG
Organism: Methylococcaceae bacterium; assembly: GCA_024636875.1. Taxonomy (GTDB): domain Bacteria; phylum Pseudomonadota; class Gammaproteobacteria; order Methylococcales; family Methylomonadaceae; genus JAGXGJ01. The sequence goes on from JAGXGJ010000003.1 coordinate 13,587, forward strand.
TCTCGACGACCGCCTGCTTCGTGTCTAAAGCATTGGAGCCCGGCAACTGGAAGATGGCGAGGCCGACAGTAGGCTCGCCGTCCAGGAACAACCCCGAATTGTAATCCTTGGCGCCCAGTTCGATACGAGCCACATCCTTGAGCCGGGTTACCTGGCCGTCGGCCCCTTTTTTGATCACGATATCTGCAAACTGTTCTGCTTCCATCAACCGCCCCATCGTGCTGACCGTATATTGAAAGTCCGTGCTCTGCTTGCTGGGCTGCTGGCCGACCACGCCGGCTGCAACCTGGATATTCTGTTCCCGGATAGCGTTGACGACGTCGCTGGCGGTCAGACTGCGTGCGGCGATCTGCTCGGGATTCAACCAGAGGCGCATGCTGTAGTCGCGGGCGCCAAAAACCAGAATTTCACCAACACCGGGCAACCGCGCCAGAGTATCCTTGATTTGCAGCAGGGCATAATTGCTCAGGTAGACGCTGTCATAACGCTTGTCCGGAGAGATCAAGTTGATTACCAGGCTCAAGTCCGGGCTGCGTTTCTTGACGCTGATGCCCTGTCTTCTGACTTCTTCAGGCAGCCTGGGTTCGGCCAGCGCCACCCGGTTTTGTACTAGTACCTGGGCTTTGTCCAGGTCGGTGCCCGGCTTGAAGGTAATCGTGAGCGCCATGTTGCCGCTGTTGGTGGACTGGGAGGACATGTACAGCATGTCTTCGACGCCGTTCACTTCCTGTTCGATCGGCGTTGCCACTGTTTCTGCTACAACCTGGGCGTTGGCGCCCGAATAGGTCGCGCTGATGACCACGGTAGGCGGTGCAATCTCCGGGTATTGGGCGACAGGCAGGTTGATCAGCGCAAGTCCGCCGACCAAGACGATCAGGATGGACAATACCGATGCGAAAATCGGCCGGTCAATAAAAAAGTGGGCAAATCGATTCATCGTCTATTTCTCTTCATGATGCTCAATGAGCGAGATGCGTTCCGGATTCACCTTGAGTCCTGGTTTGAGTTTTTGCAGGCCTTCGATAACGACCCATTCCCCAGGCTTCAAGCCTTGTGTGATCACACGCGACTGACCAATGTGGGCGCCCAGAACCACCTTGCGATATTCCACCTGGTTTTCCTGATTGACGACCCACACGAACCGTTGCGCCTGATCCGTAGCGATGGCCCGATCAGGCACGAGGATAGCAGGGTAGGGAGCGCTGCCGCGCACGCGCATGCGCGCGAAAAAGCCGGGACTCAACAAGCCGTCAGGATTGGCGAATACACCCCGTAGCGTCACCGTGCCGGTGGCTGCATCTTCACGCGGCGATATGTAATCGAGAATACCTCGGTGAGGGAAATCAGCCTCGTCAGCGACAGCCAGTTGCGCTGGTGTTTGACCCGCGCCGATATCGCTAGACTGACGCCGGTATTTCAGCACCGAGCGCTCATCGGCATCCACGTAAACATAGACAGGGTCGGTGGAGACAATGAAGGTCAATCGCGTTGCATCGCCTCCTCCGCCGCTGACCAGATTGCCTTCGGTGATCAGTTCGCGGCCGATGCGCCCGTCTATTGGCGCGCGTATCCTGGTGAAATCCAGGTTTAACCTGGCCGTATATACATTGGCTTCTGCAGACTGAACCGTAGCAACGGCTTCACGCAAGCCTTTGCTGCGGGCGTCGTACTCCTCTTCGGAAATCGCTTTGCCGCGGAACAGGCGCTGGGCTCGCTCCAGGTCGTTTTTAGCAAGTTCACGTTTGGCTTTAGCTTGCTCCAGTTCCGCTTCGGCAAAGTTCAGCTGGGCGCTGAACGGCTTTGGATCGATCAGGAATAACAGATCGCCTTTTTTTACCTTTTCTCCCGCCCTGAAGTTGACTTTTTCCAGATAACCGCTGACCCGCGCGCGCACGTCCACTGAACTGACGGCTTCGATGCGGCCTGTGTACTCGTCCCATTCGGTCACATCTTGCGCCAGAGGCAGGGCAATTTTGACGCCGGGCGGCTGGGCTTGAGACTTTTGGGCTCCCGGAGCGGATTGCTCGCCACAGCCGGCTATCGCCGCCAGCATGACGAGGGTCAGCATGCGTTGTATTGATAGCTTTGGCGAGCCTGACCGAGGAATGACAGTCGACATGAGTGCTGCTTTTTTCATTCTTTTTACACCTTGTTCGTAGAACAATTAAATGGTAAAAAATATTACCGTTTAATTTACGGTATTATCACAACCTGAGTCAACTAAATTTTATGAGTACACAAATGATTAAATGTGGACGACCTCGTAAGGGCGAGGAGTTCCTGAGTCGTAATCGATTGCTCGATACTGCACTCAAGCTTTTTCTTGAATACGGCTACGGTAACCTGAGTCTGGAGACTATCGCTCGGGACGCCCGCGTGTCCATGCGAACAATTTATAGTCAGTTCGGAGGCAAGGCCGGGCTTTTCGGCGCTGTTATAAAGCGTTGCAGTGATCCGTTTGTCACGGTCCTGTCGGAGGAGAGTGCCATGGAAGGCCGGCCAGAGGAGGCGCTGGTCTCTTTCGCAAGGCAGTTTCTGCACAGCATCACGCGACCGGATGCGGTGCGCATACGTACCATACTGATTGGCGAATCGCTGCACTTCCCGGACCTCGCCTTGCAATTCTATGAACAAGGGCCGCAGCGAACGCTTGCTTATCTCGCACAATTTTTCGCGAGGCAGCAGCAAGCGGGCTATTTTGCCGCACTAGATCCGCATGTTCTCGCCGATCAATTCCTGAGCGCGTTGCGAAGTGAACACTTTCAAAAACTGCAGCTCGGTCTGGAACTGACTCCTGATGAAGTTGAAATAGATGCCTGGGCACGGCAGACTACTTCATTGTTTTTATACGGATGTCTGACAGATAGGCCGCATGCCCGGAATAACTAGGGCTGCATTGCTTGAATATCATCGCTGATTCCCCTATAGAAGCAAATCAGGATGCGTGTTGTTTACGGCTACGCGCCCGGTTTTGCAGCGCAAATCAGGATTGCCTTCCTTTTAACAAACTAGGGATAGACGGCGCTGTCCTAACTGTAATTAATGTGCGCATACGACCTTTGAATGCAAGCCGTTATAGCTTTTATTATTTTCGCCCACATCGGTGAGTGTTATAATGGATTTTGTCAATCACGTCATTACGCAGAATATCAGTGGACTCAAAATTCTCTTCCTTGTTTTCCGAAGCGTCGCCGGCACGGCTACGTGAAATCCCCTATAACTATACGTCTTTTTCCGACCGTGAAATCGTCATTCGTTTACTGGGTGAAGAGAGCTGGCAGCTTCTGGAATCGCTGCGCCACGAACGGATAACAGGCCGTTCGGCGAAGATGCTTTTTGAGGTGCTAGGGGATATTTGGGCGGTGCAGCGTAATCCTTATCTTGAGGACGATCTGCTGGATAACCGCAAACGCCGCCGGGCATTACTGGAAGCGTTGCGCCATCGTCTTCGGCAGATGAAAAAACGTCAAGCAGAACATGAAAAAGAATATCCCGACCGGGCCAGGCGGGTTGCGTTGTTGCTCGAAGCCGCAGAGCAGGCCGTCAATGCCTTCGAAGCTCATTTCGAACGGACCCGGGAAATGCGCCAGAAAGCATTGGCGTTGTTATCCAGACATACCCGCAAAGACAATATCTGTTTCGACGGTTTTGCCCGCGTGTCGCATGTGACCGACGCGACGGATTGGCGGGTCGAATATCCCTTTGTGGTGCTGTATCCGCGCAATGAGGAGGAAGTGGGTTTCCTGGTGCGCGACTGCATCAAGCTGGGGCTCACCATTATTCCACGCGGCGGCGGTACCGGCTATAACGGCGGCGCAGTGCCATTAACGTCCTATTCGGCAGTGATTAATACCGAAAAGCTGGTAGACATCGGCCGTGTGGAAGATGCGGCCAGCCTGCCGGGCGTGGAACAGACTTACGCAACGATTTATACGGGTGCAGGTGTAGTGACGCGACGCGTCATGGATATTGCCGAAAATGCCGGTCTGGTATTTGCCTGCGATCCTACTTCGGCGGATGCGTCCTGTGTGGGCGGTAATGTGGCGATGAACGCTGGCGGTAAAAAGGCCGTGCTTTGGGGGACGGCGCTGGACAACCTGCTGTCCTGGCGGATGGTGACTCCGGACGGCAATTGGCTGGAGGTGGAACGTTTCAATCACAATCTCGGCAAGATTCATGATCAGGAGCAGGCAACTTTTGTGCTGAAGCGTTTCAATGCCAGGAAACGGCAATTATTGTCTGAAGAGCAACTGGTCATCCCCGGCACGCATTTCCGCAAGGGCGAGTTGGGCAAGGACGTTACCGACAAGTTTCTCGGCGGTTTGCCGGGCATACAAAAAGAAGGCTGCGATGGCATCATTACCTCGGCGCGCTGGATTTTGCACAAGATGCCGCCGTATACCCGCACCTTCTGTATCGAATTCTTCGGTCAGGTTCGTGAGGCGGTTCCGGCCATTGTCGAAATTCGTGATTATCTGGCGGCATTGCCGAAAAACGGCAGCGCACGGGTGCTGCTGGCAGGTCTTGAACACCTGGACGAGCGTTATGTCAAAGCCGTAGGCTATGCCAGCAAAGCGAAACACCACGGACGGCCGAAAATGGTGCTGATCGGAGATATTGTCGGCGACGACGATAAACAGGTCGCTTTGGCAGCTTCAGAAGTGGTGCGCTTGTGCAATGCACGCGATGCTGAAGGTTTTATCGCTGTCAGCCCGGAAACGCGCAAGACATTCTGGCTGGATCGGGCGCGTACGGCCGCTATTGCCAAGCATACCAATGCCTTCAAAATCAATGAAGACGTCGTGATTCCGCTGTCGCGCATGGGTGATTACTGCGACGGCATCGAACGCATTAATATCGAATTATCGCTGCGCAACAAATTAAGGCTTTGCGATGCACTGAGTCATTTGCTGGAAGGTGATTTGCCGCTGCGCTCTTATGAAGACAGCGTCGATAAAGACCAGCTGTTTGGCGACCGGCGTACCCTTGCCTTAACCACGATTGCAGAGGTGCGTGACCGCTGGCACTGGCTGTATGACAACCTGCATTTACCGTTGCCACAGGCCGAAGCCGTTTTCAACGAGCGCGGTATCAGCGCCGGTGAACTGACCAATCGCGCCGAACAGCCGACGCTTTTCCACCGCTTGCAGGATCATTCATTACGCGTTTCCTGGAAGCAGGAGTTGCTGCCCAGCTTGCTAGAGATTTTCGAAGGCGACAATTTCCGGCCGGTCATCGAGCGAATCGAGGCTGTTCATAAAGAAATTCTGCGCGGCCGCGTATTTGTGGCACTGCACATGCATGCCGGTGACGGCAATGTGCATACCAATTTGCCGGTTAACTCCGACCACTACGAGATGCTGCAGGAAGCCAACGAGGCTGTGGCGCGTATCATGACCCTGGCGCGTTCTCTGGGCGGTGTAATCTCTGGCGAGCATGGCATCGGCATTACCAAATACGAATTTCTAAGCAATGAAGAGCTGGCGAATTTTCATGCTTACAAACAGCGTATCGATCCTGAAGGGCGCTTCAATCGCGGCAAACTGATGCCCGGTGCCAACCTCAGCGCGGCTTACACCACTTCGTTCAGTCTGATGGGTTTTGAATCGCTGATCATGCAGCAAAGCGACATCGGCGCAATCTCGGATTCGATCAAGGATTGTCTGCGTTGCGGAAAGTGCAAACCGGTGTGCTCCACGCATGTGCCGCGCGCCAACCTGCTGTATTCGCCGCGCAATAAAATCCTGGCCACCTCGTTGCTGATCGAAGCGTTTCTGTACGAAGAGCAGACCCGGCGCGGCATTTCCATCACCCATTGGAAAGAATTTGAGGATGTAGCCGATCACTGCACCGTGTGTCACAAGTGTTTCAACCCATGTCCGGTCGATATCGATTTCGGCGATGTGTCGATGAATATGCGCAATCTGCTGCGCAAGATGGGCAAACAGAGTTTTAACCCGGTGAAAACTGCGGCGATGGCGTTTCTGTCTACCGGCCGTCCGAATAGCGTCAAAATTATGCGCAAGCTGATGATTGAGTGGTCTTATAAAGCGCAGCGGATTGGCAGTTTTTTTCTCAGGCCTTGGGGACGCGCGCAGCTTGCACAGCCGCCGTCATCGACAGGCAAGCCGTCGCTGCGCGAATATGTGATTCATTTCACGAATCGAAAAATGCCTGGCAAATTACCATCCAAAACTGCAAGAGCGCTGCTGGGTATCGAGAGCGACCAGATTGTACCTATCATTCGCGATCGAAACAAAACCCGCGCCGATTCCGAAGCAGTGTTTTATTTCCCGGGCTGCGGTTCCGAGCGCTTGTTTTCGCAAGTCGGTCTGGCTACCCAGGCCATGCTCTATGAGATCGGCGTGCAGACGGTATTGCCGCCGGGCTATTTGTGCTGCGGTTTCCCGCAGCGCGCAGCCGGTCAGGACGATAAGGCGCAGAAAATCACCACCGATAATCGTGTGCTGTTTCATCGGGTTGCCAATACCTTGAATTATCTGGACATCAAGACTGTTGTGGTCAGTTGCGGCACCTGTCTGGATCAGTTGCTTGATTATGAGTTTGAAAAGATTTTCCCCGGCTGCCGCATGATCGATATCCACGAATATCTGCTTGAGAAAGGCATGAAACTGGACGGCGTTAATGGCAGCCGTTATCTGTATCATGATCCCTGCCACAGCCCGTTGAAGCAACAGGATGCAATGAAGACCGTAAACGGTTTGATTGGTACGACGGTTAATAAATCTGAACGTTGTTGCGGGGAATCCGGGACTTTAGCGGTTGCGCGTCCGGACATTTCAACGCAGGTGCGCTTCCGTAAAGCAAACGAATTGCAGGAGGATACAACCAGGCTACGTGCTGACGGCTACGACGGACCGATAAAAATGCTGACTTCCTGCCCATCGTGCATGCAGGGCTTGCAGCGCTATCAGGATGACGGGGACCAACTGGAAGTGGATTATATTGTCGTGGAAATTGCCAGGCATGTATTGGGCGAGAACTGGATGAAAACCTATATCAAGCAGGCGTCAAGCGGCGGGATCGAGCGGGTTTTGTTGTAAGGGGTGTTTGTGGATATCCAGCGCTGTTCATAATATGACGCCTGGAATAACGATATGAGACCCGGTGAAATAGTGCTCTGCGGGTATGATTCCCGAACTGCTTTGTCCGGTTGAACTTTTCTTTATCCTCAAACCTTACCATAATCAAGATCCTTCAGAGATTTGGCATGACCGACTTATCTTCAATCCGTGGCATCCTCTTCGATCTCGACGGCGTTTTGTATGTCGGCGCGAATGTCATCGAAGGCGCGATTGCCGCAATAAATGATATAAAACAACGCGGCTACCGCTGCCGTTTTATAACCAACACCAGCACCTTATCCAGTGCTTCGCTGCACAAAAAAATGACCGGTTTGGGATTTGATATTGCCGAACACGAAATCATCAGCGCAACTCGCGCCGCCCTGATTTACCTGCATCAATTTGATGATCCGGTCTGTCATTTATTGCTGGCAGATGATGTCAAACAGGATTTCCACCTCTTCAGACAGTCGGACAGCAAAGCCGATTTCGTCATCATCGGCGACATCGGTGACGCCTGGTCCTACCGGCTGTTAAATAACGTGTTTAACCTGCTGATTAACGGCGCACAATTGCTTGCCATTCATAAAAACCGCTTCTGGCAAACCGAACAAGGTCTGCAAATGGATATCGGCGCCTTCGTCAGTGCCCTGGAATACGCAGCCCAGAAGCAGGCGATAATAATCGGCAAACCGTCAGCCGATTTTTTTCAGGCCGCCCTGACCGAACTGGACCTGCCGCCCGAGCAAGTCGCCATTATCGGCGATGACATAGACTCTGATATTGGCGGAGGACAAAGCGCAGGCTTGACCGGCATTCTGGTTAAAACCGGCAAATACCGGAAAGCCTATGCAGACAACAGCCCGGTTATTCCAGACTTGACCCTGTTATCGATTGCCGAACTTCCTGCACATCTACCGGCCTGAAGACAAGCCGTGAGCCGATGACAGGGACTCCCGTCTTATGGAAACCCGAACAACGCTGCTTACCTTTTTCCATGATTATGGCTTTTATGCGCTGGTTTGGCTGTTGTGTTTGGCGTATCAGTTCTTTCCAGCCCTGCAAATTCGAATAATAAATCCAGTTCTTTATCAGTCAATTCATAAAAAGTACGAGCCTTTAGACGCTCAGGCAATACCACAGGCCCGTAGCGGACACGCATTAACCGGCTAACCACGACTTCCTGGGATTCCCATAAGCGCCTGACCAGCCTGTTGCGTCCTTCGCTTACGATAACGTGATACCATTTGTTGGCGCCTTCACCACCGGAAAACCGGATTGCATCAAACCTGGCTTTACCATCCTCAAGTTCTAAGCCTTGCTTGAGTTTTTCCAGCGTTGTATCAGAGATGTTGCCTAAAATACGCACGGCATATTCCCGTTCTACTTGCGTTGACGGGTGCATTAACCGATTTGCCAGTTCGCCATTGTTGGTAACCAATAATAATCCTGAAGTATTAATATCCAGTCTGCCAACAGCAATCCAGCGCGCTGTAGCTAATCCTGGCAATTGGGTAAACACCACTGGACGCCCTTCCGGGTCGCGGCGCGTCACGACTTCGCCAGTCGCTTTATGATAAAGCAGCACCCTGGTCGGCTGCTCGGCAAATTTTTCCCAATGCACTACCCGTTCATTGAGCTGAAGATGATCACCCGCTTTCAATCGATCACCCAGCTTGACAACGGCGCCGTTAAGCTTGAGCCGCCCTTCATCTATCCAGCGTTCAATTTCTCTTCTGGAACCGACACCGCCCCGCGCCAGAACTTTTTGGATTCGCTCACCCGGAGCCTTCAGATTGTTGTCAGTTTTTTTCGAGTTTTTCGGTAGTTGATTCTGGCCTGACTGCTTCGATGAATTGGCTTGATTGTAGTCAGTTTCCTGCGGCGTATTTTTTTTCTGATTCTTCTGCTGTTGATTCAGCGACTTGTTTGTTCTCTTCGGCGAACTGCCCGGCTGCTTCGTTGAATCGTTGGTTGGTTTCTTGCTTTTCACTCGTTACCTGCATAGGTTGTTGCATGTTGTCTATCGACCCATCAAGATGTTGTATCTCCTGCAAAGCCGGTAGTTCATTTAATGATGTTATATTAAAATAATCCAGAAAGCGTTTGGTCGTGCCATATAAACCGGGTCTGCCGGGCACTTCCTTGTGCGCCACTACCTTCACCCAATCGCGCTCGAGCAAAGTCTGAATAATACTCGAACTGACACTGACGCCACGTATATCTTCAATATCGCCGCGTGTTACCGGTTGCCTGTAGGCAATAATTGCCAGCGTTTCCAGTAATGCGCGTGAATACTTTGGCGGTTTTTCTTCAAACAGGCGGGATACCCAGCGCGACAAATCCTGTCTGATTTGAAAACGGTAGCCGCTAGCCACCTGTTTCAGTTCGATGGGCCGAGATTTATAATCCTCGATAATCGCTTCTATTGCCGCTTGTATATCCGGTAATTCAGGCTGTTCCAGTTCAGGAAAAACCTGCTGTACCTGTTTAGCAGTCATCGGACGCTTGGCAGCAAATAGAATAGCTTCAACTATACGCTTGGTTTTCACGTTGGTTTTTGGTCGTTCAGTTACTGAAGAAGGTACGCTCAATGTGGTTGATTTTAATTGTCTACGCCGCGCCCTGAGCCCTTCGGCTACGCTCAGGAGATCCCGGGCAAAAGGTCGAAGTCTGGCCGGTGCTATGGACGACACTTCAACAGGGCTCTCGCGAGTATAACAGAAGGGGTCCTCCTGAGCGTAGTCGAAGGGTTTATGATGGGCGATCGGGGTCAAGTCAACAATATTGGGCTGTACCCGCGGGAAAGTTACCTTCTTCGATGGAGAAGTAACTGGCATTTCTGACTCGTATTTCGCCAAAGGAGTCTGACTGGATGATTTCGATGAGTCCTTCCTTGCCAAGTTCGAGGATGGCCAGAAACGAGACAACGACTCCTTGCCGGCCTTCTTTTCGGATAAATAATTGCGAGAAAAGGAGACTATCTTCTCCTTTAAGGTATTCCAAAATGGTTGCCATTCTTTCACGGACAGATAAAGCTTCTTTGGTAATTTGGTGGTGGCTCAGTTGGTCAACCCGTTTAAGGACATCCTGAAATGCCAGTAACATATCTCTTAACTGAATATCGGGTAACTGTTGATTTACATTCAATGCTGATACATCGACATCTGTCGCGAATATATCACGTTCAACTCTGGGCAATAAATCGATCTCTTCTGCGGCAGTCTTGATACATTCATATTCCTGTAATCTGCGGATTAATGTTGCCCTGGGATCTTCTTCGTCGTCCTCATCTTCTGACTGTCTCGGCAGCAGCATTCTTGACTTGATTTCTGCCAATAGCGCAGCCATAACCAGATATTCTGCCGCCAGTTCCAGATTTAATTCACCCATTATTTGAATGTAGGTGATGTATTGACGAGTAATCTGGGCGATTGGGATGTTCACAATATCCAGATTCTGCCTTCTGATCAGATACAGCAATAAATCCAGCGGTCCTTCGAATAAATCCAGAAATACTTCCAAGGCATCTGGTGGAATATAAAGATCGTCCGGCAGTTGATTAAAAGGCGCTCCGTTGACAATTGCAAAGGCTGGCGTTTGCTCCATAATAGCGACAGTTATGGTATCACTCATTTTGTAACCGTTGAAGTCGGGTTACGCTAAGCCGGCCTGCATTAATTGCCAATACAGGATTCCCGCATTGGCGCGTGAAAATCTGAAAAAATCACAAGCCGGCTATTGAAAAAAACACTTTCTGGGCGACAAACATCGGATAAGCCAAAATTGCACCCAACACGTTTGTGTATAACAATAGTAATAAAATAATAAAACCAAAGCGTTCCAGACGATTATATTGCCAAGCCCAGTAAGTGGGTAAAATACCGGTCAATATACGGCTGCCATCCAGCGGTGGAATCGGCAATAAATTAATCAAGGCCAAAACCAGGTTGATTGAAATGCCTGCAACGCCTGTATAAATCAACGGCAACGCGATGGCTTCTGCTCCTGCACCGATGGTAACGCCTAAACGGGCCACTAATGCCCAGGCGACAGCCATCAACAAATTTGAAACCGGCCCGGCCAAGGCAACTATGGCCATATCATGCAATGGATTTTTAAAATTCCGGGGATCAACAGGCACCGGCTTTGCCCAACCAAAAATAAAACCCGTACCCGTCATCAGTAATAGCCCTGGAAGGATAATAGTTCCGAATAAATCTATATGCTTGATCGGATTCAAGGTTAACCGGCCCAAAACAGAGGCAGTATTATCACCGTATCTTTTTGCTACCCAGCCGTGCGCCACTTCATGCACGGTAATCGCAAAAATCACCGGTAATACCCAAACCACTATGCGCTGCATTAACGTCAATTCATGCATCATATTGCGTCCCCTCTATCAATCCAGCATGGGGGCAAGGCCCTTGCCCTGCCTGATGATCTCAGCACCGTTGCTGGAAAACTCGATCATCGTCGTCTCTTCATGTTCGATAATGCCCGCATCAATCACCAGATCCACCTCATATTCAAGCTTGTTTCTGATGTCATAAGGGTCTGTCATTGCTTCACTTTCTCCAGGCAATACCAGAGTTGAACTAAATAAAGCTTCGCCCAGTTCCTGGAGCAGCAATTTCGCAACCGGATGATCCGGAATACGGATGCCTATGGTTTTTTTCCTGGGGTGTTGCAGCCTGCGCGGCACTTCGCGGGTAGCATCCAGCACAAAAGTAAAAGGCCCCGGCGTTAACGCCTTAATCAGCCGATAAGCATCATTACCGATTTTGGTGAACATCGATACTTGCGTCAGGTCTTTGCACACCAGGGTGAAATTGTGTTTATCATCCAATTGCCTGATACGGCGTATCTTGTCCAGTGCCTGTTTATCGCCGATATGACAGCCAAGGGCATAGGATGAATCAGTCGGATAAACAATAACGCCACCTTTGCGAATGATCTCCACAGCACGATGAATCAATCGCAACTGCGGATTTTCCGGATGTATTTCAAAATACTGAGCCATCATTACTACTAGAGTGAAAATAAATAGCCTCGCATTATACCTTACATTCCCGCGAGCTTGCAGTATGAATGCGGCAATGAGTTTTAAGATATGCCAAGTATTGCGTGTTAAGGTTTTTGGTAAAAAGTTGGGTACAATACCAGTCAGTGAAAAAAACCCAGGTTGCCATTTTGATTATTAGATTTTCTCTATTATTAATGTCCGCTTCATTTGCTGTGTTTATATCAGTAGACCCGTTGTTATGGCTGGCTGTGCCCGGGTTGCCTGAACTAATGATCCGGCTAGGCCTGGCCACACTGATAAGCGCGTTTGTTTTGCTACTGGGCACAGGATTATTCGTCGTTATCAGGCTCATCATCGCTTCCTGTTTCGTTTACTTTTCCGCCACGCAGAGCCTGCAGCGCCGGCTATTGTTTGTTCATGCCCAGCAGGATCAGCTTAAACAACTGTATTATTTAAGAAAATTGCAAATCACCTATTTTAATGAACTCGAGAGAAAACGGCTGTTAAGTGCTAACAACCGTCAACATATCCGGTCTTTATCCAATGCTATAGATAAAGACTTATCATCGATTAAACAGCAGCTATCCAGAACAATTTATCTGCAATTACAACAAGAAAATGTTCAGTATCGGGATCAACAGAATATTGAGGCTTTATTAAAATTGCAGCAAAAAATAGTAACTATTGTTTAAATAATGACTACTTTTAAATGCCACGTTTTTAATTTGCTAAAGCTTTTTCATTCTCTTAAAGATGAAGATCTGCAATGGAAAAAAGCCAATCAGGATCAGCAGATCAAGCTCAAACAGACTCGCGTGCTGGCTGAGAAAACGCTGGAAGCAGAATTAAAAAAGAAAAGTGTCCAGTTAGAGCATGAAATTACCCTGCTGCGGACTAAAAATAACGCCGAGCTGTCCATGTTTAAAACCAAGTGTAAACAGGATATTAAAGATTATAAACAGTATTTGGCCTCACTGGATCAGCTCAAGCATTCAATACAGGCGAGCTATACGCATCTGCCAGAAGCAGTTGCTTTCACCATTCATCATCATGCGAAACATTTACTGAATCAAATGTGGGAAGCCGAGGACCTTGAACAAAAAATGCAACACGAGATAAGGTTAATTAACTTTATGACTACAGTACAAGAAGACGCACGCCTGCATCTGGAAGGCGAGACCAACGAAAAACTACCGGAAAGAACGTTAAGTTTGATTCAAAAAAAGTAACGGTTTTACTTTGTGTATTTGCAGGATGAATAAACATTGATAAGTCGGCAGAATGGGCTGAACAACAAGCCAAACAATCGTGGGCTATGCGTCTCCTGCCGCCGGCTTATCATACCAGCTAATAAGGATGAACTCGCATTTTATCGCTTGACGATGACCGGTTTGTTGGAAAGCTCATTGGGATTGTCTGCACCGGCCGGAAAATGGCTAGCCAGCATTATCGTAATGCGTTCAATGCCTTCAAGCGAACCGCGCCGGAAATCACATTGCCGGAATGCTTTCTGCATAGCCTGTGCTACCGCATCCCATTCAGACTGAGGCACACACCTGGCAATACCACGGTCTGAGACGATATGAACTTCCCTGTCGGCCAATAACAAGTAAATTAACACTCCGCTGTTTTCTTCGGTGTCCCACACCCGTAAATTTGAAAACACTTCTATCGCGCGCTGACGCGCTGACAGGCCACGCCACACCCGGCCGGGCGCAAGCGCATTTTCAATGGCAAAGCGAAGTTCCCCACGGTGCTGACGCTCGGACTGTTTTACCGCCATTTCAATATCCCTGAGCACTGCCGGAGGAAAAGCCAGCCGCCAATGCCACGGAGGCATGAAGGTATGCAAAAGCCAGCGTTTAATATTTACCATGATCCTGATGCGCCTCCTCCGCCAAAGCC
>JAGXGJ010000046.1 GCA_024636875.1 Methylococcaceae bacterium
GACCGGAAACGCTCCTGCTCGCTCGATTGTATTGGCTGTATGATGATGGCTTGAAGGTTCAAAGGTAAATATTCCAAACATAAAATGTCAGGATGATTTATATCTGAAAAAAGTGGTTTTGTCCAGGATTAGTTATATTTCCTTGATTTGTAATATAAACTTATAGAGAACTGTTTCGCCTTGTAGTCCACCCAACGTTTCTTGCATTTATCTTCACTCAAAAAAAAACCCTGTACTCAAAGAACACAGGGTTTTTTGATATTGCCAGATTTTATTTGCCAGGCAATATCTTGTCTTTATTGGAAGCAACCAGGTTAATCAAACGGGACAACAGCTTTATAACCAGTTCAACAAGCGCTCTCAATAAGGCAAAGATATAGACAACTATCTCTGATGCACTCATGCCCTTAAATTTTCGCGCCAAAAAGGGCGCTACAAGCAAGCCTAAGGCCAAACCGATCACCGTGACGCCGGAAATAAAAGAATCTTCCTGTTGCACGGTTATGGGTGGAGGAGGCGGACTCACTACGGCAATAGCGGGCTCGATAGCTTCTTCGGCCTTGGCTTTAGCCACCAGTTCAGGCAAAGTTGCTTTATAATCATCTGCTACAACATAAGCTGTAACGCCGGGAATACTAGGCAAATCGCCATCACCTTTACCCACCTTTAGCTGAGCTTTCATGCCTTTTTCCATATGCTGGGCAATATCGCAATGCACCAGATAGGTTTTATCGCCAGGCGGTAAAATCAACGTTCCTGATATTTTGGCAGGCCCTGAGACTTCCAAATGAAACATGCCCTTGGGATACAGGTACTTAGGTAAACCATGCATCATCCACTGATGCCGGACGTTATCTTCGTTGACAAAATGAATCGTCAATTTGGTACAAGGCTTAAAATTAAATTCCTGAATATCGAATGTAAACATTCTTCCTGGAAATTTTTCAGCGTATTTATGACCGGCATGTACAGTAACTTCCCTGGTCTCTGCTAAGCTGTCGCAACCACCTGGCAAAGTATCGGCATTCTGGCCCATTACCATGCCACCAGCCATGTCCATTAAGTGACCATCACCGTGATCCATGAGCATACCATCATGATCTTCATACTCCACCGCCGCAACTGACGCAGAAAAAAGAACAATCAGTACACTAACCGATAATAACTTCACCATTATTCATTTCCTCTTTTACTTGACATAATCAATGCACTTTATACGATGTATTACCAGTAAGTGCGCAAAAGCTCAAATAATAAAACCTACCAGACAATTTTATAACTGTTTAAGGCTGTTACGCGTACGTCAAAAGATATCAACAAATCGTATCTTATAAAACTGTCGTTACTTATTGATGGTTCATAGCAAGATGCATAACATCTGCTGTTTTATCAGCCTTTGATTTTCGCAATTGCCTCATCGACTTTACGTTTGAAGCCCGTGTTTGAAAGATATAATACATATAAACCTGCAAATGCAAATAATGCATAAAGCAGCAGATTACTTTTGCTGGCGGGTTGACCACCACCTGCTTTAAAGCCCATGTGTACATCTTTTCTTTCACCTTGATCTGGAACCAGAGTGATATGGATCAGATATTGACCTGGTTCTGGCACGCCATTTGGCAATTCCAGATTCACAGAACCACTTTTATGTTTTGCAGCAGGAAGAAAAAATACGCGTTTACCTTCAGGCTCTTTGGTCACTTCAAACTCAACTGTATTGTTTCTGTATTTCATATCCTGATAATCAAAAACAAGTTGAGTGATTGTATTTGTACCCGGCAGGTTGCCGCAAAATTCTTCCGCTGGAAATGCCTGAGGTTGATAGGCCGTATAATGAATCCAATGCGTGGGTTCTAATTCAAACTTACATTGGTCAGTATCAGTGCCTGCCGCACCACCATGCGCCCATAGCGATGCAGAAAAAAACAAGCCCAGAAGCCCCAGGCAACCCTTTCTTATTAGTTGTGCTGTGTTCATAATACCTTCCTGTTTTAATAAATTATTATTATATGTAAAAAATTTAAATGCTCTGTCGGGTTTGATTCTATCAAAAATTACCCGAATTTGCTATGTATCTGCCCCATAGCAGTGCCAACTTTAGCATACCCCCTTACCTAAATAAAGGAATTGATGGGAAACATGCCTATAATTGGCATAATATAAACAAAAGCTAATGTATTTATCGCACACTTGCTATCCGACCTTCCTTTTCGTAGACTTAAGCTAAATTATTTTTAAACGGAGCCTAAAAAACATGTCATCTTTGACTACCTCAAAAGCGTGGACTGCATTACAAAGCCATTACAATCAAACTAAAAACGAGTCACTACGCGAGGCTTTTAAAAAAGACCCTGATCGATTCAGTAAGTTCTCAGTTTATTTTAACGACATTCTGTTCGATTACTCCAAAAACAGAATAACAGATCAAACCCTGCCTTTACTCATTGATCTAGCCAAACATGCCGGTCTGGAAGCAAAAATCAACGCCATGTTTTCAGGCGAAAAAATCAATACCACAGAACATCGAGCCGTCCTGCACACCGCCTTGCGAAACAGAAGCAACAAGCCTGTTTATGTTGATGGACAGGATGTGATGCCGGAAATCAACCAGGTTTTGGATAAAATGCGTTCTTTCTGTGCTCGCGTTCGTTCAGGTGAATGGAAAGGCTACTCCGGCAAAGCCATCACCGATATTGTCAACATAGGCATTGGTGGTTCCAGTCTGGGCCCCAAAATGGTGTCAGCGGCCCTTAACACTTATGGTTCAGACAAATTGAATGTTCATTTTGTCGCAAATATTGATCAGGCCGATCTGATTGGCACATTAAAATCATTATCCGCTGAAACAACCTTATTTATCATTGCGTCCAAATCATTTTATACACAGGAAGCCATGATCAACGCAAAATCTGCAAGAAGCTGGTTTCTTAAGCAAGCACAGGATCCAGCCGCAATTGCGAAACACTTTGTTGCAATTTCAACCAATACCAAAAAGGTTAATGAATTCGGCATTGATATTAATAATATGTTCGAATTATGGGACTGGGTAGGCGGACGCTATTCACTGTGGTCGGCAGTAGGCTTGTCTATCGCCCTGCACATAGGCATGGACAATTTTAAAGAACTGTTACAAGGCGCTTACGAAGCCGATGAGCACTTCCGTTCTACGCCTTTTGAACAGAATATCCCTGTAATAATGGGTTTATTGGGTATCTGGTATAATAATTTTTTTAATGCTGAATCTTATGTCTTGCTGCCCTACGATTACTCGATGCGTTATTTTGCCGATTATCTCCAGCAGGGCGACATGGAAAGCAATGGCAAAAGCGTTGACATGGAAGGAAATAAAATCGATTACAACACCGGCCCGATTATCTGGGGGCAACAAGGCACCAATGGTCAACATGCTTTCTATCAGTTGATACACCAGGGTACTAAACTGATTCCTTGCGATTTTCTGGTCGCGGCAAACAGTCACTATGAACTGCCAGAGCATCACGATATATTGGTTTCAAACTTTCTCGCCCAGACAGAAGCGTTAATGAACGGTTTAACGGCTGAAGAAGTCAAAAAGAAACTTACCCCGGACGAACAGGCAGACCCCGTACTCGTTGCGTCCAAAGTGTTTGACGGCAATAAACCATCAAGTTCTTTCCTGTTTAAAAAAATGACTCCCAGAACTCTAGGCTCATTGATTGCATTTTATGAGCATAAAATTTTTGTTCAAGGCGTGGTCTGGAATATCAATTCTTTTGATCAAATGGGTGTGGAATTAGGAAAAGTATTAGCCAGGGTTATCTTGCCAGAACTACAGAACGATGAAATTATCACCAGCCATGATTGCTCGACTAATGCTCTCATTAACGCTTACAAACGATTACGGAAATCTTCATTTGACTACCGGTGTTAAACACGCTGGCGACACCAGGGGAAACGAATTTAAACGTCAGCGTCTGACACGAAAAAAGCCCCTTAACAGTTCCGAACAGTCTGTTTCCAGTACACCGCCAGTCCAGCTAATCCGGTGATTTAAGAAAGACGCGTCGCCAAGACTCAGAGCGTTACAAACCGCACCGCGTTTGGGATCAAACGCACCAAAAACCAGGCGTTTAATGCGTGCATGACTGAGTGCGCCCATACACATCACACAAGGTTCGAGTGTAACAAACAAAGTCGCATCAACCAGCCGATAATTTGCCAGCGCAAGGCCGGCCTTGCGCAAGGCCATGATTTCAGCGTGAGCGGTAGCGTCATGCTGGGCAATCGATGAATTCCAGCCTTCTGCAACACATCGATCATCTTTAACGACTATCGCCCCAACCGGAACTTCTCCCTGCTGCTCGGCTCTTTGCGCCAGCCTGATGGCGTAGCGCATCCAGGCTTCGTCTGAGGTCTGGATTATTCCCATTCAATAGTTGCAGGAGGTTTACCGGATATATCATAGGTAACGCGGGAGATACCCGGAACCTCATTGATAATACGACGGGAAACCAGATCAAGGAAATCATAGGGTAAATGCGCCCAGCGTGCCGTCATAAAATCGATGGTTTCGACAGCTCGAATAGCTATCACATAATCATAGCGCCGGCCATCGCCCATCACCCCGACTGATTTAACCGGCAGAAACACCGCAAAAGCCTGGCTAACCTTGTCATAAAGATCATGACGATACAGTTCTTCAATAAAAATAGCATCCGCCAATTGCAACAAGTCAGCATACGGCTTTTTCACTTCGCCTAAAATCCTTACGCCCAAACCTGGTCCCGGAAAGGGATGACGCAAGACCATATCGGACGGCAATCCCAACTCCAGACCCAATTTTCTAACTTCATCCTTAAACAATTCCCGTAGCGGTTCAAGCAATTTCAAGGCCATATCCTCAGGCAAACCACCGACATTGTGATGTGACTTTATCAAATGCGCTTTACCGCTTTTAGAGCCCGCTGACTCAATCACATCCGGGTAAATAGTCCCTTGCGCCAGCCACTTGGCATTGTTTAATTTTCCAGCTTCTTCATCAAAAATCTCTACAAACAGGCTGCCGATAATTTTACGTTTCTGCTCCGGATCAGTCACACCGCTTAAGGCATCAAAATAGCGTTGCGCGGCATTGACCCGAATTACTTTGACGCCCAAATGCTCGGCAAATACTGCCATCACCTGATCGCCTTCGTGCAGGCGCAGCAAACCGGTATCAACAAATACGCAGGTAAGCTGATCTTTAACGGCTTCATGCAATAACGCGGCAACAACAGACGAATCAACGCCTCCGGACAACCCTAAAATAATATGATCGCCGCCTATTTTTTCACGCACCGCATTAATGCTGTCCTCAATTATATTGCCGGCGGTCCATAACGCCTCACAGCCGCAAATATCCAGCACAAAACGCGACAGAATCCGCCCTCCTTGTTTGGTATGCGTCACTTCGGGGTGAAACTGCAAGCCGTAGAAAGCTTTTTCTTCATTGGCGATGCCGGCAATCGGCGCGCCGTCTGAGCTGGCAATCTGGCCAAACCCTCCCGGCAATTCAACAACACGATCACCGTGGCTCATCCAGACATCCAGCAGGCCAAAGCCTTCCGCCGATAAATGATCTTCTATGCCGGTCAGTAATTTTGAATGTCCACGCGCTCTGATTTGGGCATAACCGAACTCTCTGTGATCTGAACTCTCGACCTTGCCGCCCAATTGTTCAGTCATCGTCTGCAAGCCGTAACAAATACCCAATACCGGCACACCCAGTTCAAATACGATTTGCGGCGCTCTCGGCGTATCCTCGCTGGTTACTGTTTCCGGACCGCCAGATAGAATAATACCGTTAGGCGCAAATTTTCTGACTTCGTCGCTACTGCACTCACAGGAATAAAGCTCACAATAAACACCAATTTCACGAATGCGACGGGCAATTAATTGAGTATATTGCGAGCCGAAATCTAAAATGAGGATTCTGTGAGTATGGATGTTTAAAGGCTGTTGTTGCTTCACGGTAAAACTCTTCAGTGGTTATCTGCTGGGGTGGAAGTCCCTTCTGCCTTGAAGGAGGAGGCCAGGTTGAGGGAAATTAAACTGCTTTCTTCAAAGCCTATTTCCTCTCATACCAATCAATCCTTTGGAAAAGGGGCTTTCATAGAACCGTCTGTTTTTACTCAGTACGGT
This sequence comes from Methylococcaceae bacterium, assembly GCA_024636875.1. Lineage (GTDB taxonomy): Bacteria > Pseudomonadota > Gammaproteobacteria > Methylococcales > Methylomonadaceae > JAGXGJ01. Next base: position 6,163 of record JAGXGJ010000046.1, read on the forward strand.
AATTAGGCGCTTCTTTAGTGATTGCCACATCATGCACATGACTTTCTCTAATGCCGGCGCTGGTGACTCGCACAAACTGCGCTTTGTCATGCATTATGGCAATGGTTTGACTACCTGTGTAGCCCATGCTTGCGCGAATACCGCCCAACAACTGATGAATAACCGCCAACAGGCTACCTTTATAGGGCACCCGGCCTTCAATGCCTTCCGGCACCAGCTTTTCAACAGAATCGGTTTCTTCCTGAAAATAACGATCACTGGAGCCTTGTTGCTGCGCCATCGCCCCCAAAGACCCCATGCCGCGATAAGATTTATAAGAGCGTCCCTGAAATAATTCAACTTCTCCCGGCGCTTCCTCGGTACCCGCAAATAAACCGCCCAGCATTACCGCATAGGCGCCGGCTGCCAGCGCTTTAGCGACATCACCCGAATAACGGATACCACCATCGGCAATCAATGGCACACCGGTTCCTTTTAAGGCGCCTGCGACATTACTGACTGCCGTGATTTGCGGGACGCCAACCCCGGCAACAATACGCGTGGTACAAATAGAGCCCGGTCCAATACCCACCTTGACGCCATCAGCCCCTGCCTCAACCAATGCCAATGCGGCGGCCGCCGTTGCAATATTACCGCCGATAACCTGAACATCAGGAAAATTCTGCTTTATCCACCGGACTCTATCCAAAACGCCTTGAGAATGGCCATGTGCAGTATCAACAATAATAACATCCACGCCGGCTGCAACCAGGGCGGCTACGCGTTCTTCCGTACCCTGGCCGGTGCCCACGGCAGCGCCGACACGCAGCCTTTCCTGTTCGTCCTTACAGGCTTGCGGATAATCCTTGGCTTTCTGAATATCTTTGACGGTAATCATGCCGCGTAAATGAAATGCATCATTCACCACCAGCACCTTTTCTATGCGATGCTTGTGCAGCAGGGCAATTGCTTCTTTACGGTCGGCATTTTCATTTACCGTAATCAAACGCTCTTTTGGCGTCATTACTTTTGATACCGGTTCATCAAAACGCGTCTCAAAGCGCAAATCCCGACTGGTCACAATACCGACCAATTCATCGCCATTGACCACAGGCACGCCGGAAATATTTTTGGCGCGGGTTAATCTGATAACATCACGAATACTTACATCAGGAGTGACCGTAATAGGATCTTTAATCACCCCGCTCTCATATTTTTTAACACTGCTAACCTCACGGGCCTGCTGTTCGGCGGCCATATTCTTATGAATAATACCAATTCCGCCTTCCTGAGCAATGGCAATGGCAAGTCTGGCTTCAGTAACTGTATCCATAGCTGCCGCGACCAAAGGGATATTAAGCGTAATGCCTAATGTCAGTTGAGTCTTCATTTCTACATCGCGTGGCAGCACAGTTGAATGCGCAGGCACTAATAAAACGTCATCAAACGTGAGTGCTTCCTGAATAATTTGCATAAACCACACCTAACAATCAATAAATAACCTTATATTATACGATCAGACGGTGTGTTTTTTGTAGTTTAAAAAACTTTTTGTCCTTATGAGCTTGTAACAATCTGAAAACTTTGGGCTTGTTAATTCAGTTCAGGTTGTTAATTTTTAAAAAGAAGCTTCCAATAAATAAACATGAATTAACCTAAAAGTGGATTTAAGCAATACCTCAAAATACGTCCAGCCGCGTTCCGGTTGAAAAGATTAATTCGTGCTTATCCGGTTAGCTCCCAGACCTACTAGATGTAGTGGTGCCGTATTTTGTGGCGTAAAGTTCGGTGTAAGTTGGGGCGGTAACATTGCTGGCGATGCCGAGCAGGGAACGAAATGCGTTAAATGGATAGAATC
>JAGXGJ010000047.1 GCA_024636875.1 Methylococcaceae bacterium
AAACATTTGCCAACATGGAAAAACATTTTCCACGGTGAAATTACACAACTTTTTAAGCGTTTTAGCAAGTTCATTCTAACCTCTATTTTAGGTATATTTAGGTATGTGTTGGTATGTTTTTACTTATTTAGTAGCCCCTCTCTTTGGAAAAGGAGCGATGCCGCTTGTGTAAATAGCTGATGCCAGGAGCAGGGATTGATTATCTTAATTAAATATGAATGTATATCTGCAAAAAAGGATTCACAAATGCCAACAATAAAGGTACGAAGATAATTTTAACTCACCGTCCAATAAAAGTGTTTGGTCTATTCGGATAGCAGATCAATATATAACAACATCATAAACCAACAACGTGCTATGCAATCTTCCGGCAAACTCCATTCGGCACAGTTCCTACAGCATCAGTTACAGGAAGTCATCACACTGCTGGAAAAGCAGCAGCTGGAAAAATCACTGGTTCAAAGAGGCCCCGCAACCAACTATGAACTGGTTGAAACGATGCTGCACAAACAGCATCAAACCCGCCTTCAGGAAAAGTTTGCGTTGTTGCACCCGGCAGATATTGCATCTATCCTTGAATCATTGCCTTTAGATCAACGTAAAACTGTATGGGACGCCATACACACACTGCATGACGGTCAAGTCCTGCTGGAAGTATCCGATGCGGTCCGGCAAACGCTTATATCAGGCATGGAACCGGAAGAATTGGCAACAGTAGCCGGCAAATTGGACGCTGATGAAATAGCTGATCTTGCCGCGGATATTCCTAAAAGGGCTATGCTGAAGATTCTCAGATCGCTGAACAGCAAGGAACGTAAACATCTAAACGCTATTCTGGCTTATCAGGAAAATCAGGTCGGTGCGCTGATGGATTTTGGCATGATTACCATCCGGGATGACCTCAATTTAAAAGCCATCATCGCCTATATCCGTAAACTCGGCAAATTACCCAGCCATACTGACAAATTGTTTGTCGTCGATCAGCTCGATAGAGTCCAGGGTATTTTGCCATTGCAACGATTGCTGACGCATCCACCATCCCGGTATGTTGCCGATGTGATGGTGACTGATTTTGTCAAGTTTCAGGTTGATCAGAGTACCATCGAAGCGGCGCGCGCATTTGAGCGTTATGACTTGATCACTGCACCGGTCGTCGATAATGAAGGTAAACTTCAAGGCCGGCTTTGTGTCGATAGCATACTGGATTTTATCCGCGAACAATCGGATGAAGAACTACTAATTCAGGCAGGTGTCGGGGAAGAAGAGGATTTATTTTCCAGTGTCTGGAAAAGCGCGAAAAATCGCTGGGGCTGGCTATTGATTAATGTAGGCACGGCCTTTGCCTCTACGCGCATTATTGGTTTGTTTGAAGATATTATTTTGCAACTGGTTACGTTGGCATCCTTGATGCCGATTATTGCCGCAATGGGTGGCAATTCCGGCAATCAGACCAGTATGTTGATTATCCGCTCACTGGCTCTGGGACAAGTCACTCCGGCAAACGTGCATCGGCTGATAAAAAAAGAACTGACACTGGCCGTCTTGAATGGTCTGTTTATCGGTCTGGTTATTGGCTTATTAAGCATGCTGCTTTATCAAGACATAGCTCTTTCCGTAGTTATGACAATGGCCATGTTTATTAACCTGTTAGTGGCTGTCGTTGTTGGCCTCGGTATACCCTTGCTACGTCATAAATATGGTAAAGACCCCGCAGTTGGCACCAGCATCATCCTGACGGCTATCACTGATTCAATGGGCTTCTTTATTTTTCTGGGATTGGCGAGTTTGTTTTTAATCAAGTAGAGACGTGTTTTATTTTTTTACGTAATCAATCAGAAGACGCAATAATCGCATCTTTGCAATCCTTGATTTTTAAGGGCACAATCAATACAGTGCAGGAAGTGGCAACCTAGTACTCAGTCAGCATTGTTTTGTCGTGTAAAATTAGAGTTAGTCAGCAGTCGCATATTCACTTTCCCCTTTGGAAAAGGGGGATTGAGGGGGATTTATTTAAAAAATCCCCCCTAACCCCTCTTTTTCAAAGAGGGGGACTGAATAGCTACTCCAGTTTTATCCGTCATAATTAAAATGACGAACTTCTAGCCTGACCCTAGACGCTTTATCCCTCGTTGAAAGATTTGAAAATAATTTTGGAAGTTAAGTGCACATCAGCAATTTGTCTATGGTTCGATCAATTGCCTGATATTTTCAGTATTGCGCCTAAGTCTGTACAACTGCCAATAGATGTTTGGAAATTGCCGGCACATTCCATAACGAAAGGGCGGCTCCATTAAAGGAAAAACGTAACGGATATCCGTATACCAAATGCATGTTGACTTCGGATCAGTATCAATACGATACAAGATGGGTAAGGAAGAGAACTTTCTGAATTTAGAAAATGAATCGTGGCGCCAGACTTCTAAGGCCTGATCGATTTCCAGGTTATCTCCGTGTTTTGAAAGTGTTTGCCAATGAAGTTGTTGCACTGAACGAAAGTCATCAATATTGATAACGGAAATATGATTTCTGGTTTTTATAAAATACTTATGTTCTTTTTCATAGTGTTTAAGAGTTGAATAAACAGATTTTCTGAAGTTTATATTGGTTAATAACTCATTGATCAGACGGGTAGCCTTTCCGAATAAACTAAGATCTGCCATTTCATAATAAACATGACGGTCAATGACTAGCTTCCAGTGAAATGGAATAAACGGCTGCGGCAGCGCATACGCTTTATTCATGGAGCTCTGGCCAGTTTTGGTTCGGGCATCAATGACGGCCAATGCGCTTTGTTGGAAATAGAACAAGAGACCGGCGTATGTGCTGATAGCAATTAGCCCGAACACCGCATTTCTTCGATTTTTTAAGCCAAATACCAAACCCAGCAAAGCGATCAGTCCTATCCAGGGGTCCATATCAAAAGCTAGAGATAGCGCAAAACGTCGATCGCTGAAAGGGGCGAAAATTTTCACGCCATAAAGCGTTATCAAATCGGCTAAGATATGAGTCAACAAACCCAGGGAGCAATATCCGAAAACTATCCTGAAAGGCATTTGTCTTTTCATAGCAAGGAATGCAGCCGCACCTAACAGGGTTGCCCAAGCTGGAAGCATGATAAGGGAATGGGTTAGGCCTCTATGCCATTCGGTAATAAATCGGTAGGGATTGACCCAGAACCAAAGATAGTCAATATCAGGAAATGCAGCAGCCAGCGCCGCTACAAACAATAAGCTGTAATCACGTGATTTTTCATTCCTGATCTTTGTGCAAGCTCTTGCTGTTACTGCACCGATAATGGCATGAGTGACAGTGTCCATAATGGTTTGGATTTAAATTTGCAGTTTTGCTGGTTGCTCACGACCTAATTAAAACCGATTTTCCTTGCGCACTGCTCGGCATTAACCAGCAATCGATCCAGAAACTCACGAGTTTTACTGGATCCGGGGGAGTCGTCATTGAGCCAGCGGACAAAACTCATCAGGTAGATGGTGGTCGTAGCTGTTTCTTCCAGAATACGTCTGAGACTGGTGGTTTCTATTCGGGCGGCTTCCCTAAACCATTGGACGGTTCGGCTGATGCGCATGATTCCCAGGGCTTGTAAATGAATATGGCCGAATTCCAGTTTGTATAACAACATTTCTCCAGTAATGCGCCGATGCGGGGCAAGGGCCTCAAACCAGGTCATCATCACTTTATGCAAACGTTCGCGATCGCCAAGATTAATAAAGTCAGGGGAAGTACCCATATTTAATACAGCGCTGTCTGCGCGATCAAACCAAGCTTCTACCAGATCGTCTTTTTCCAGAAAATTTTGACGAATCTGATCGAGACTTATTTCAAGTGCCTGAGCGATCGTATAGAGATGGGTTTTTTCCCAGGAACTGGATTCGGCCAGTGAAAGAGCGGTATCCAAAATTTGATCGGCAAGTTCATTATTAACCATGATTGGAATCCCTTTTAGATTCAGCTAATGTTTTCTCTTCATTTACTTATAGGAGCCAAAGTTGGTAAAGCGACCTTTGTAATACCCTCACCTTAACCCTCTCCCAAAGGGAGAGGGGACTTTGTGTCGCTTTACCAACGTCGGACTCTATATTGTGGATGCATTAAACTTGTCACGAAGTCTTTTCGTATTTCTACTATTAATAGATTCCAAAACCTGACATTAATTCCACAAAGAAATATAACAAAGCGACATTATTTTAAATTATTCAGACTGATAATGATGCTCGGCATCTTCAGCAGGATTCGTGATCAAACAGAAAAAGGAGACAGCTTTCTTTTCGATGGCATTTTTTCAAGACCCTGGCTAATGACCGCTCCTGGCCGTTATGCAGATAATCGATTGCATCAATTTCAACAACAGATTCTAATCTGTTTAGGTAGCTCCAGGGGCTTCAGTCCGATGTTTTTCAACTGAGGATTCCCAAAACCCGTTAAATCCCTCTGTAGCCCGAAGTAATCGGATAGCGCCGGTCGCGCCCGAACGCTTTGCTCGTAATCCTGATACCGGGCGGTGATTGCCTGCGTTTATATTCATTTCTGTCTACCAGGGTAATGGCTCTGACGACATCCTCGCGCCTGAATCCGGCTGCTATAATTTCTTCAGCGGATTGATCCAGTTCCACATAACGCTCCAGTATCGGGTCTAAAATATCATAAGGCGGCAAGGAATTTTCATCAACCTGGTCTGGTGCTAATTCAGCCGATGGCGGCCGGGTAATCACCCGCTCCGGGATTACCCAGGACAGTGTATTACGGAAACGGGCCAATTGATAGACCAGCAGTTTAGGTACGTCCTTGATCGGCGCAAATCCGCCTGCCATATCGCCATACAGCGTCGCATAACCCACGCTCATTTCGCTTTTATTACCGGTGGTCAGCAACAGTTTGCCTTTCTTGTTGGATAGTGCCATCAAAATTACGCCGCGGCAACGCGCCTGAATGTTTTCTTCGGTAGTATCTTTAGCTGTCCCTGCAAAAACCTCGGCCAGCATTCCCGTAAATGCATTAACGGCGGGCTCTATGGAAATAATATGATATTTCACGCCTAACGCTTTGGCTTCAAGTACAGCATCTTCGTTGCTCATATCCTGAGTATAGCGCGATGGCATTAACACAGCTTCAACCTTATCATGTCCCAAGGCATCAACCGCCAATGCCAGAACCAGCGCCGAATCAATACCGCCGGATAAGCCTAAAATTGCACCTTGAAAACTGTTTTTACGCACATAATCCTTAATGCCCAGCACCAGGGCCTGATAGTCGCTGTCAATCTCATTGTAAAGAGGAACACAGATGTTTGTTAAGGGCTTGTTGCCGTCAAACTCAATCACACTGATTTGTTCTTTAAATTCTTCTGCCCGAAATACAATATCGCCTTGTGCATCGGTGACAAACGAAGCGCCATCAAAAATTAACTCATCCTGGCCGCCTATTTGATTAACATAAACCAGGGGAATCTGCGCGGCTTTAACTTGCCGTGAAATAATGGCTTCTCGTTGATGGATTTTTCCCGAATTATAGGGTGATGCGTTAATGGTCAGCAGCAACTCTGCACCAGCTTGTTTGGTAGCGTCAATAATGCCGCTTTTCCAGACATCCTCGCAAATCGTCAGTCCAATGAAGGTGCCGTTAAACTCAAATACACCAGGCTGATCACCCTCCGTAAAATAACGCTGTTCATCAAACACTCCATAATTAGGCAAAGCCTGTTTGCGGTAACACGCCAGTCTAACACCTTGATGCAACACAACAGCGCTGTTGTAGAGTTTATCACCGTCCAACTCGGGGAAACCCACCACCAGTGCAATACCGGTAACCTGTTCGGCAAGCTGATAAACAGCGTTATTGGCTTCTACGATAAAATCAGCGCGCAACAACAGATCTTCTGCAGGATAACCGGAGATGGTAAGTTCAGGGAAGACGACAATATCTGCGCCCAACTCATCACGTGCATGGTTAGCGGCTTTGATGATGTTGTCTACGTTAGCGGCAATATTGCCAACCAGAAAATTGGTTTGGGCCAGGGCGATTTTTAGGGTCATGAGGAAGACGTAAGGTTTTAAAGGTGTGAAGTGAAAAGGAGTTTACTTTCTTTCCCATGTGCCGCTGCGGAAGCTCTGTGCTCGAACAAGGATCAAATTAATTTGCCGATTTCTATATTGTAACTGGACTTTTGTTGCTGTCCGCAGGCATTATAAAAACTGATATTGCCCTGTTCATCAACCAGCCAAACTTCAATAGCGCCAGACTCTATATACAAGGCAATTTTCTCACTCAGTTCTATCGTTCTATTGGACGGCGAAATGATCTCGATACAAATTTCCTGAGCCGATGAAGCCCAAATTTCCTTAATATGCTGTTCAACAAAATGATTGCTTCCCCAGGCAACATCTGGAACTCTTACGCCTTTAGATGTTTGAATGGCCAGCTCTGTAAAAACGCGGCCGTCAAGTTGAGTTCTTAATAAAGTAGCGATTTCACCTTCCAAGAGACTATGTAGAAATGAAACGGGAGACATTTCAATATGTCCTCGTTCGTTTAATTCTATTTTGTAAGGTAAATCACGTAAGGATTTATCTGCTAAAACGTCTTGCCATTGCATAAGGTACCTCAATTAAAAGGGTTTTTCGTTTCAGTAAATCGCTTTGTCACTTTGGAACTCCATATAAACAACTCTATCATTAGTTTCGATTATGGCAGATTATCTTACCGGTTCCCTGGGAGTTCATCTAGGTGAATGATATAGAGTCCGACGTTGGTAAAGCGACACAAAGTCCCCTCTCCCTTTGGGAGAGGGTTAGGGTGAGGGTATTACAAAGGTCGCTTTACCAACTTTGGCTCCTATAACTGCATGGTCCACATCCCCCCGTCGGCGCATGGGAACGAGGGTAAATGCAGTTTTTTCTTACACCTGACTTTTTACAAACACCTCTTCATTGCCACGCCAATATCCGTCGGAGAATTGACCACTTCAATCCCTGCCGTCTTAAGCGCGGCAACTTTTCCTTCCGCAGTGCCTTTGCCGCCTGTCACAATTGCACCGGCATGGCCCATACGCTTGCCAGGCGGCGCGGTTTGCCCTGCGATATAGGCGACGACAGGTTTGGTGACATGGGCTTTAATATAATCCGCCGCTTCTTCTTCTTCACCGCCGCCGATTTCACCGACCATGACAATCCCTTTGGTTTGCTCATCAGCCTGAAAACGGCTAAGAACATCGACAAAGTTCATGCCATGAATCGGATCGCCGCCTATGCCTACGCAGGTGCTTTGCCCAAGGCCTTGTTGTGTGGTTTGATGCACGGATTCATAGGTTAATGTGCCGGAGCGGGAAACAATACCTATAGAACCCGGCAAGTGAATTTTACCCGGCATAATGCCGATTTTGCATTCGCCCGGAGTGATGACACCGGGACAATTGGGGCCGATCAGTAACGCGCCTGTTCCTGCCATTGCCGCCTTAACGCGCAGCATTTGTAATATCGGAATGCCTTCGGTGATGCAGACAATCAGTTTGATCCCCGCATCGACCGCTTCCAGAATGGCATCAGCGGCATAAAACGGCGGCACATAAATCACGCTGGCAGTCGCTCCGGTGGTATTAACGGCATCCTGTACGGTATTAAAGACGGGTAAACCCAGATGCGTTTCGCCGCCGCGCTCCGGCGTGACGCCGCCGACTAATCGGGTGCCATAGTCCAGGGCTTGCTCAGAGTGAAAAGTGCCTTGTTTGCCGGTAAAACCCTGACATATCACCTTGGTATCTTTATTAATTAAAATGCTCATGCCGCCTCCGCCAATTTAACAACCTGTTCTGCCGCGTGTGCCAAATCATCGGCTGCGTAAATCTTAAGGCCCGTATTACTCAATAGCGCCCTGCCCTGTTCGACATTCGTGCCTTCCAATCGGACGACCACAGGCACAGTAACATGAACCTGTTCTATCGCAGCCAAAATGCCTGATGCGATAACATCACATTTAACGATGCCGCCGAAAATATTGACCATTACCGCTTTGACGCTGGTGTCAGACAAAATCAGCTTAAAGGCTTCACAGACTTTTTCAACATTGGTGCCGCCGCCGACATCGAGAAAATTGGCAGGCAAGCCGCCTTTCAGTTTGACCAGATCCATTGTTGCCATGGCAAGACCTGCACCATTGACCATGCAGCCTATGTTGCCCTCCAGGGTAATGTAATTCAGACCGAATTGTTGCGCTTCGTTTTCCTTGGCATCTTCCTGTGCGGGGTCTTTCATCGCCAAGATATCGGGATGAATCGCCACGGCGTTATCATCAAAATTGATTTTAGCGTCCAGCGCTAATAAATCACCGTCGTGCGTTTCTATCAAGGGATTAATTTCAATCTGACTGGCGTCTTTTGCTAAAAACAAGTCATACATACCCTGCATAATTATTTGTAAGGACTTGTGTTGCTGGCCTTTAAGCCCTAATGCGTAGGCGACTTTTCGGCATTGATACGCCTGCAATCCAGCAGCCGGGTGGACTTGCACCGAAATAATCTGTTCCGGTGTTTCATGTGCCACGGTTTCTATATCCATACCGCCTGCCGCTGAGGCAATAAAAACAATGCGCTCACTAGCGCGATCTACCAGCGCACTCAAATATAATTCACGCTTAATTGGATAAATTTTTTCTATCAACAGCGAATTAATCGGCAGCCCTGCGCTATCGGTTTGAATGGTCACCAAGCGTTTACCCAACATTGCAGTAGCGTGTTCGATAACTTCCGCAAAGCTTTTAGCCAGCTTCACGCCGCCCACTTTACCGCGCCCCCCTGCATGAACCTGGGCTTTTACTACCCAACCCTCACCGCCTAACTCCCGGGCAATCTGCCCCGCACTATCCGCCGTTGTTGCCTGCTTGCCCTCTGGTATGGGTATGCCAAATTTAAGAAACAACTGTTTGGCTTGAAATTCATGAATGTTCATTAATAACTAACTCCTGATTAACCGGTAATTCCGGCGGGTATTTTCTTCAGTCTTCGCATAAATGCTATGATTAAGCTTTGAATATTTTATCGAAGTCTCTGCAAAACGCCATGCTTAAAACAAACAGGCCTGCAAATACTCCTGTAACCATTTTCCCCTGCCCCATTTCCAAGGGCTATGGTATCCCTGCTCAACAGGCATGGCTATTAGTAAAAGTGTATTTAATTTATCGTATTATCCTGGCCTGCCTGTTCGTTTTTCTATATTATGGTCGATTGGGTTTTTCTTTAACCAGTATTGATAACCATCTGTTATTTGCATTCAGCAGCCACAGTTATTTCATTCTTACTGTTATATCGGGTATTTGCGTAATTTGGCGACTCACCAGTTATGCTGCGCAAGCACAGCTGCTTATTTTTACGGATATAGTGATTCTCACGCTGTTGATGCACGCCTGTGGCGGCGTTAATAGTGGTATAGGCACGCTGCTTGCAGTTTCCATCGCAGCAAGCGGATTATTAATCGGTGGCCGCTGCACCATTCTTTTTGCTGCACTGGCCAGTCTGGCTGTATTGACCGAACAGTTAGTTGCCGATTATACAGACAGCTTTGCATCCACTTCCTATACCTATGCCGGAATGCTGGGTGCTGCATTTTTCACCATAGCCATGCTGTCCTATATCTTGGCTAAACGCAGCGAACAAACTCTGCAGCTAGCCGACCAACAAAAACTCACCATTGATAAACTGGAAGAGCTTAACCAGTATATTATTCAGCATCTGCAGTCGGGCATCATCATTATCAATAGGCAGCAAACCATTCAGATGGCCAACGCCGCCTCATTGCAATTGGTCAATTTACCATTAATGCCTGCCAACCTTAATGATATTTCAGAAAATTTATCGCAAGCATTCGCGGCCTGGCTGGCTGATCCCACAGAGCAGCTTGTACAACTCCAGCTTCCGAACCAATCAGAAATTCATTGTCGTTTCATGGTTCTGCCGATAGTCAGCGAATTTTTCTACATGATTATTCTCGAAGACATCGCGCTTTATAATCAACGTTTACAGCAAAGTAAACTTGCTTCATTAGGCAGGCTTACAGCCAGTATTGCCCACGAGATACGCAATCCCTTAGGCGCCATCAGTCATGCCGGTCAATTACTCTCGGAAAACCCGCATTTACCCGTTCAGGATATGCGCTTGACAGAAATTATTCAAACCAACTCTATTCGCGTTAGCCAGATTATTAACGATATTTTACAGCTGTCCAAAAGAACCGATTCAAGACGTGAAAAAGTTTACTTAAAGCCATGGCTAAGCCATTATTTAAACAATTTCATGCTCGAGCATGGCATCGGTACCGATTCATTCAGTCTATCCAGGACCGGTGAGCCATTATGTGCCTTTATAGATCCAGGCCATTTGAAACAGATTATGGACAACCTGTGTCAAAACGCACTGAAATACGGAAAGCCTGAGGATGGACCAATAATTGTGCAAACTTTTGCCCTGAAAAATGCGCCTTGCATAGAAGTTGTTGATAACGGCTCCGGCATCAGTCGCAAACACATCAAACACCTGTTTGAACCTTTTTTTACCACCTCAGCCAGTGGCACTGGTCTCGGGCTATACTTATCAAAAGAATTGGCCGAACTAAATCAGGCAAAATTAAGCTATCATTTAACTGAAGAAAAACGAAGCTGTTTTCGACTCTGTTTACTTGATGCCGACCACACAAAAATTGAAATATGAGAAAACCACTGGTATTGATCGTAGATGATGAACCTGATATCCGTGAGCTATTGGAAATCACGCTTAACAGAATGGATATTGAAACTTGCTGTGCCGAAAACATTCATATTGCCAAGGCGTTATTACAGCAAAAGCAATTCGAGCTGTGCCTGACCGACATGAAACTGCCTGAAGGCAACGGTCTGGATTTGGTTGACATTATACAGGCTTCGCCAAACCCGATCCCGGTTGCCGTTATTACTGCACACGGAAATATGGATACGGCGATCCTGGCGATGAAAAAAGGCGCCTTCGATTTCATTTCCAAGCCAGTGGACTTATCAGTCCTTAGACAGCTGATTAATAGTGCACTCAAACTTTCTGACCCAATATCTACGAAAGAAAGACGAATACGTCACGAACTGTTGGGCGAATCGCTAATCATGTGGGAAATCCGGTCAAAAATAGATAAACTTGCCCGCAGCCAGGCGCCTGTCTACATTAGCGGTGAATCGGGTTCGGGTAAGGAATTGGTTGCAAGACTGATCCATCAGCAGGGCGCTCGTAGCGACGGCCCTTTTGTCGCTATTAACTGCGGCGCTATTCCTCTGGAGCTGATGGAGAGTGAGTTTTTCGGCCACAAAAAAGGCAGTTTTACCGGCGCGACTACCGATAAAAAAGGGCTGTTTCAGGCCGCAGAAGGCGGCACATTATTTCTCGATGAAGTCGCCGATCTGCCGCTGTCGCTGCAGGTTAAATTATTACGGGCAATACAAGAGAAAAAAATCCGGCCCATCGGCGAACAACATGAAATTCCAGTCGATATCCGTTTGCTCAGTGCCACCCATAGGAACCTTGCTGATATGGTTCAGGCCGGCAGCTTTAGACAGGATTTATATTACCGTATCAACGTAATTAACCTGCATATTCCGCCCTTGCGTGAAAGGAGCTCTGATATACCGGCGCTTACCGGGCATATATTAGCCAAACTATCGGATATTAACAAAATTGAACCGCCAAAATTATCGGCGGCGGCATTAGCCGCTCTGCAACGATACGATTTTCCGGGTAATGTACGTGAACTTGAAAACGTTCTGGAAAGGGCTCTTGCCTTATATGATGGTAAAAGTATCGAGCGTGATGACTTGAATCTGCCAGTAAACACATATAACAACTCAAACTATCCAGACTATTCCCCTGATCCGGGTACGCTGCAAGATTCTCTGGAAGAAATTGAAAAAAAGGCAATGACACTTGCACTGAAAGAAAACAAGTGGAACAAAACAGCCGCAGCGAAACAACTGGGACTTACTTTCCGATCATTTCGGTATCGCTTAAAAAAGCTTAATTTGGATAATCAGGCAGGTTCAAACAGTTTTTTATCTTGAACCTTGTACTTAAGCTTTATATTTATCTATTCCTTCAAGTTTAACCAATGCCTCTTTTATCGCCGCTTCAGTAGCGGCGTCCAGCTCATTATTTTTATAGACTTTTTCCAGCAATCCTTCTGAAACCAATGCTTCTTTTATCCACCGCTTGGTAAATCGATAGTTATTATAGGAAGTTGCAACCTCTCCCGTTTTCGGATCCCGCAAGCCCTTCTTTACAATATTCTGAGTTATAGCTGCTGGCGCAGATTTTTTGATAATTGCCGCGTTGTGTGTTGCGGGCTTCTCTTTTTTGGCAGCTGCCTCTTGCTTTGGCTGTTCCGCAGTGACTTTTGGAGCTACAGGCTTTGCCTCCGGCTCTTGAGATTTAGCAGTTGCTTTATGTTCATTTACCACCACATAAACGACATAAGCTACGAAAATAATAGTTAATACAAATAGCCCTTCAGTCATAACAGCTCTCCGCTCAAATTGATTTTTTATTATAGAGTCCGACGTTGGTAAAGCGACACAAAGTACCCTCTCCCTTTGGGAGAGGGTTAGGGTGAGGGTATTACAAAGGTCGCTTTACCAACTTTGGCTCCTATATCTTTACCCTGAGAATTTCGCACCGTCAGTTCCAGCTAACTAAATCGCCGGTATCTGAATATACCAGAAGCCAGCGCTTCAGGTAAGTACTAAATCGGAAGAAATTTTTAATTTTACTGCATTTAAGGCCAATTTTATAATAAACGTGGGTAAATCGGGTAAATCTTGCTATTTATTATGTGTTTCACATGAATGAGTATTTACTCAAATAAGAATCATTTGCATCTTTATATTTATTTACGCTAAAATTAAACAACTGTTAATGCGAGGATGTGTAAATGAAAATCAGTAAAAAACAATTAGTAAAAGGTGGGCTGCTAACAACGCTAGTTGCGCTAAGTACGTCAACTGGCGCCCTGGAAAAACCGCAAACGATGGAAGATATGTGGAAAATTATCCAGGCGCAGCAAAAGCAAATTGATGAGATGAAAGCTGGTATGAGGTCTGTGCCTAACAAAACCGCTGCCAGTAATGTGCAAAACTCAAAGGACAAAGTTGCCGCCAGTAATGTGCAAAAAACGGATAACAAAGTTGCCGACAGCAATGTACAAAACCTGGAGCGTAAAACCGATATTCTGAGTCAGGAAGTTGAAAAATTGCGCACCAATCTGGCCATACCAGAGGAGACAAAATATAAAAGCGCTTACGGCTTGGGACCTGCAGCATCGAAGGTTTATCAGGTAGGCAAAGGTCTGTCCATTGGCGGTTATGGCGAGGCCAATTATCAGGCCATAGTCGGTGACAAGGGTAATAATAACGACAATGCCGATTTTGAACGTTTGGTTTTGTATGTAGGTTATAAATTTACCGATAACATTCTTTTCAATAGTGAGATTGAGTTTGAACACGGCACAACCGGTGAAGGCTCCGAAGAAAAAGGTGAAGTTTCAGTTGAATTTGCTGCACTTGATTTCTTTATTGATCCCTTAGCCAATATTCGGGCCGGTATGGTTCTAATGCCGATGGGCTTTATCAACCAGATACATGAGCCGCCATTCTACTTTGGCAATAATCGTCCGGAGATAGAGCGGCGAATCATACCGTCAACCTGGCGGGAAATTGGTGTCGGCCTATTCGGCGCTATAACGCCTGAACTTACCTATACCGCATATGTAGTCAACGGTCTGGATGCCCAAGGGTTCAACTCCAACGGTATTCGTGATGGACGGCAAGGAGGCGCTCAAGCGCTGGCCGAAAACTTTGGCTATGTTGCACGCATGGATTATGTGCCTGATGCGTTGCCGGGCGTTTCTGTTGGCGGTTCAGCGTATGTTGGAAATTCGGGACAAGATCAGGAGTTCGATGGACAAAGTCCAAATGTCTTTACACAACTCTATGAAGCGCATGTGCAATGGAAATACCGTGGCCTGGAATTCCGCACCCTGGGTTCATGGGGGCATATTAATGACGCCGGCACCCTCAGCGCTGCCAAAGGTCAAACGATAGGTTCACAAAACTATGGCTGGTACACCGAAGTTGGCTACGATGTATTACCTCTGCTATTTAAAAATACATCCCAATACCTTGCTCCTTTCTTCCGTTATGAAAAATACGATACGATTGCCAAAGCTCCCGGCGGCTTTAAAGATAACCAAAATCTGGATAGACAAATCTTTCAGGTGGGCTTGCAATACAAACCTATCCCCAATGTCGTCATCAAAGCCGATTACCGCAACTTCAGTGCCGAAGAAGGCTCTGTGCCGGATGACTTTAACCTGGGTCTTGGATTTATTTACTAGAATAAAAGGATTTTCCAGTTCATATAGTATGATATTGGTAAACCAGCCATCCACACTGTAAACAATTTTTTAATAAAGTTGTTCGTGTTACCTGCCGCCAGACTGATATTTCATGTAACCGGAATATTAGACTGGCGGTTTGGTTTTTGGCTAACACACAACCTGATCAAGGACCGTTGCTCCGATTAATCGATATACATTATGAAAATAATCAAGTTTATGCTTCTTTTTTTATGGCTAATGACTGGCATAAGCCCCAGCTTTGGCAAAATCTTTTATAGTAAAAACGAAGCGATGGAATTGGCATTTGGCAAAGGTACTGCTGTAGAAATGCTATCGTTATTTCCTGATGAGAATCAAGCCGCCAAAATTCAACAAGATGCCAAGGTTAAATTGGACTCAGGCTTGTTTACGTTCTACGTCGGAAAAGACCAGGGCAAAATATTGGGTTATGCCGCGATTGAAACAAGTACCGTCAGAACCAAACCGGAGACATTGATGGTTGTATTAACGCCCGATGGCGAGTTACGCAGCGTCTACACACTCGCTTTCCATGAACCACCCGAATATCTGCCACCTGAACGCTGGTTTGAACAACTCTATAAACGGCCATTAGCTGAAATGGATTTTAATAAGGGCGTGGATGGCATAAGCGGGGCAACCCTCAGTACGCGGTCCGCACTCAATAGCATCCGTAAAGTTATGGCAATTTATCAGGTTATGATAAAAAACAAGGGCACAGACTGATGCGATATTTTGTTACCGGTGAACAACAACGTAAGTCCCTGCTAAACGCTCTGGTGTTAATGTTTCTGGGTTATATTGCCCTCTTGTGGGTCAGCAATGGCATGATGTATTTTCATCATATGGATTTAACGCCCAGTTCAGTTATTGCCTATTATCTGGGCTCTGAAGAGCAATTTACCCAACCCAGAAGTTATCAGGGAATGCTGGAAGTCTCACATTTCCATTTATTTTCGATGGGTATGTTGATAGTGACCTTAACGCATTTAATGCTGATGACCGATTTCTCAGTTCGGCTGAAAATCTGGTTGAGTAGCTTAACGTATCTATCAGCCTTGGCGGATGAAGCGGGGGGCTGGTTAGTCCGCTTCATTGATCCGATATTTGCCTGGTTTAAAATCGCCGCTTTTTTATTGCTGGAATTTTCATTGGCTGCGTTATTGTTTGTAGTCATTGCTGCTCTGATCCGCGCCAGAGTCCATATGAGATTAATTAAATAGTTCACAATGTGATTAATTGTGTGTATAAGTATATATTATGAATACATATAGACCAAATGAATTTGCTAAACTAATAGCTAAAACTACCAGCACGTTACAACGATGGGATCGTAAAGGGGTTTTAATAGCGCATAGATCGCCAACTAATAGGCGGTTTTATACCCATGATCAACTTTCTGAAATACTGGGCGTAAAAGAACCAAAGCGCATTGCGCTTAGTTATTGCCGGGTATCAAGTCACGGCCAAAAGGATGATTTACTT
>JAGXGJ010000048.1 GCA_024636875.1 Methylococcaceae bacterium
CAAAAGAAAAGCGCACGGATTGTCCGCTGGTGACGCTGGGTTTAGTCCTGGACGGCAGCGGTTTTGTGCGCCGTTCACAGACCTTTGCCGGTAATGTCAGCGAAGCAAGTACTCTGGCAACCATGCTCCAGGACCTGAATGCGCCACAGGACGCCTTGGTGGTGATGGATGCCGGTATCGCCACAGAGGCCAATATTCAATGGCTGCGCGCAACAGGTTATGGTTATCTGGTCGTCAGCCGCGAGCGCTCACGGCAATTCAATGCGGATGACGCTGTCTCGCTGGAAACCGCTGCCCAAGAAACGGTACGCTGCCAAAAAGTAGTCGCCGAAGACGGGCAAGAAGTTCGGCTCTATTGCCATTCACCCGGCCGTGAACAAAAGGAAAAGGCCATGGCGGAACGCTTCGCCAGCCGTTTTGAAGCCGGACTTGACGCCTTAAACGAAGGGCTGCAACGCCCCCGCACCGAAAAACGCCCGGACAAATTGTGGGAACGGATAGGCCGTCGATGAGAAAAGCATCAGGGCATCGGTCAGCATTATCAAATCGACTTGCAAACCGATGCAAGCGGCGAAAAAGCCCTGAGCAGCACTTGGCAAAAACACAGCGTGCCGGGCTCTTATGTTGATCTCCCGGGTGTCTATTGCCTGCGCAGCAACCAATGCCAATGGCCGGAAGCAGAGCTATGGCGCACCTATAGGATGCTCACCGACCTCGAAGCCGTGTTTCGCTGCTTCAAAAGTGATCCGGGGTTTCGGCCGATCTTTCATAGTAAAGAAGAGCGGGCAGACAGTCACTTGTTCATCACCGTATTGGCCTATCAGTTTGTCCAACTTATTCGCCGCTGTCTGAAAGAGAGCGGTATTAATGCCAACAGCAGCTGGCGCACATTACGTGAAATCATGAGCACTCAATGCCGGGTGACCGCCAGTTTCCGTCGTGCCGATGGTAAAGCGCTGCATGTTCGCAAAGCCACCCGTGCGGAACCGGAGCAAATGTCTATTTATCGTGCGTTAAAAGTGAACCCGGCACCCGGAGGTATCAGCAAAACCATCGTCTAAAACGCTGACACTAGACGTTATTTTTCAAGGTGTAGTGCCACACGAAGATTTTTTATAACACAAGATGTTGTTTTTAAATGGATATTAATTGTATGTGTTAAATTTGGGTTATGGACAAAGGTCGCGCCCCGACCCCGGCATGAGCTTTGCTCCGGGTTTGTTGCCCAGGGCAGCAGCCGTGCCGCCGCAAACGCTGGAGCAACTGAAAAAGCTGGAAATACAACTCCACGAGCGCGACGAAAAGCTTTCAGCATTGCCGGGAAGATGTGACGGTTTCCATGCTGGAAACCGCAAGGAAAAAGCTGCGGGCATTGGTAAATCATCTTGTTCACGATCGAGGTCAAACTTCCCACGCAGCCTCCCTAACCGGGAGGAGAACAAACTCACCTTATAGCGCCCCAGAGTTGCGCCTCGATAAGATGGTGAGGGATCAATGCGACTTTTTCATTTACTGTCGATCCTCTTCAAAAACAGTTTTCTGTAGACAAACAAGTTAAGCAGAATAACGAAAAATCCTAATGCCACCTGTATTTCTCTTGTCAACGCCGATGGATAAATTGTCGGAATAATGTAGTGCTCGATAAAACCGCTGGCATAGCCTCCGCCGCTTGCCGAGCGCAGACTGTTTTCAAGCGTTGTTAACGGACAAATCCATCCGGCAAATTCGATCAGGGCGCCCCACATCGCGGCAGGAAGATGAAGCCAGATCAGCTTGTGCCACTTCAGAACGAGAAATCCGCCAAAAATCACGAACAGGATAAAGCTGAAGTGAAGGAATATTATAAAATCAGCGAGTAACAGATTTTGCATGGATAATTAAAAAGAGGTAAACAGGCTATGCCGGGGGCTTACAAAGGCTTGGCCTGTAATTCGGTCTCAACGATTCTGTGAAACTCAACCAGGAGCAAGGAGAATCAACTCTATAATAATACCAAAGTTTGAGTCTTATACTAAAACCTGGATAGCCACGTCCTGTGGGCATGGATATTGAGTTATAGAGTCCGACGTTGGTAAAGCGACACAAAGTCCCCTCTCCCTTTGGGAGAGGGTTAGGGTGAGGGTATTACAAAGGTCGCTTTACCAACTTTGGCTCCTATAACGTTTTCGAAAATAAAAAAAATCTTGTTTGTAAGGAAGGCGTGCCTTGTCTTCAAATTTCTGTCTTTACAGACTCAACTCGAATCATCGCTTTGTGTTGTTCAACAACAGCCAATGAACGCAAGCTGTCCAGTACCTGTTGCAATACAATGGAATCACTATCGCGTGGAAAAACCATATAGGCGGGTAATCTGAATTGTGGACTGTCAGGCACATAAAATAATTTTTGGGCCTGGATTAAAGGTTCAGCCAGGCGCACAGGCAGAAAACATGAACCGCCATTACTAAGGATTAACTGCACCCCCAGCCAGCCGATATTGACCCACTGGGGAGGGCGTTCCAGATCTGGATAACTGCTGCTGTGCAGTGCGTAAAATGCCGGCCCCCAGTCTACATAAATGTAATCCTCATTCGGCCAGGGTCTATCGGGACAGGTGGCCAGCAACGCCAGCGTTTCATCAAATAAATGCTCAATCTGCAAGCCGGGGTTATGTTGGGGTGTGTACATCAAGCCCACATCGATCCGGCCTTCGATGAGCCCGCGCATTATATCTTCTTCAAAGCCTATTTCGCTGCGAATGGAAATATCCGGGGCCTGCTCTCGCATTGCGCCCACCCATCCGGGTAATAATCCTTCCCATAGGGCGATCCGGGCTCCCACTGTAATGCTGGCGCGAAAACGGCTGGGCAAGCCAATATCATGCCGCGCCTGTTCCAGTGTCAATAACAGGGATTTGGCATGCCGCAAAAAACGCTGCCCCGGCAGCGTTAAAGTGGCCCCGGAGCGATTGCGCACAAACAGGATGACGCCCAGATAGGCTTCCAGTCTTTGTATGCGTGTACTCACTGTGGATTGGGTAACATACAGTCTATTGGCCGCTTCCAGAAAGCTGCCATTGGCGGCTACAGCCAAAAAAGTTTTAATCTGATCTATGTCCATAATTTTAATATCGGCTTTATCAATACTAATGTCCAATAAAAATCGTTTGTGTAATATAACTATTAGCTTATATATTAGCAAGCAAGAAGATTAATAAATCTCTTGTAGCGATGTTTTTAGCGCTAATTGGCCTGGAAACTAATAAGACAGATCATCGGAAAAAATGGGTTTCGGCAAATGATTCGTCTTTCTTAATGCCGGTACCCTGATTACTGTCTGGAGAAAATTATGACACATAATAAACTTATTGCCTGGTGGGGTGAAAAAAGTAAAGCTTCCTATGGAAAAATGAGCGCCAAAACTGCTGTCGATAAGTCCGTGAATATTTCTTACCGGAAGATAGTGAATCATGTACGAATCTGCCAGTTTTTAAAAATGCAGCGATCCTTGCCGACTTTCAAAAGTCATGGCCTATTGCTGTTGCCGGTCTTGTTGTTGACTGGCTGCTTTGCTGCACCGATCAAACCGTCTACCTCAAAGATGGATCAGATACGCACGGTTCTAGTGGTACCGGTGGAATCGCCGCCGCTCGAGGTGATTCCCGATCTGATTGAAACCCGATTTCCCGTTTATCGTCAGTATCATTATCAAGCCATGCCGTACTATGTTTTCCTGGAGGAAAAAATCTACAAAAATCCCGGGGGAGTACTCATAGCCGGCCTGGTAAGTGCTGACGATAGTGTGCCGGTTGCAGATATTCAAGAGTCATCGTCCCCAGGGGCAAATTCAGCCAGCCTGGAATCCGCCGCATCGCTTTCGGAAAACTGGACACCCAACTTTATAGTGGCGCAGGAAGCGGTATCGCAATTAAATAGAGATGGGATCAGAGCAATGCTGAGCAAGCAGTATTATCGCCTGCCATTGGCAGGCGGGAATCGCAACGCAAATCTCGGTAATTGGCGTAATGCCATTGAGCAATGGTACAACCAGAATCAGTCGTCCGTTGATTATCGACAACCGGGAATGGGACATATCGATGCCGTAATAGAAGTCGGTATCGGGACATACAGGATTTTTGATGCGCAAACGTCATTGCAGGTATTGATCAAGCTGATTGACCCCAATTCACGGCAAGTCATCGGAAGAATCAGTGATAAAACCTTCTCTGTTGAGGACTCAGCACAAACCCTGCTCAGTCAGGAGGCCGAAAAGTTCAAGCAAATCATGACCGGGATGGGCTCACAATTGGTTGCCCGCGGTTTTAGTGGCCTCGGGCTACCGTTGAAGGTATCTGGTCAGTATAACCAGCCTTAACTATCAGCGGTTAAGGGTCAACTCAATGACAATAGCCTACGCCAAACGTCTGGACGGTTGGCGCTTCGTCCTGTTTAATATCGTACTCGGTCTTGGACACATGGTCGTGCTGTTCGGTGCAGGTTCCTATATTGCGTTAATGCCTCATGTTGCCGGTGATCTGGGCGGAGTACGGCCGAGCTTTGGCACCTGGGGCCAGACTTATTTTATGATCGCCCTGGCGCTGGCTTTTCCTATCGCACGCTGGCTGTCGGGCCACTTTGGCGATTATCGCCTGTTTATTGCGGCGTTTGTTGCCTATGCCTTGACTTCCTATCTCTGCGCCATCGCGCAGACGGTAGCTTTTTTTGTTGCCGTGCGTATTCTACTCGGCTTTGCAGGTGGGATTACCCTCTTTATTGGCCAGTCGCTGGTGTTGAAAGAGTACCCCGATCACCTGAAATTATTGGCTTTAGCTATCTGGGGGCTGGTTACGCTGATGCCTTTCACCATCAGCTTTCCGATAGGTGGCGTGATCGCCGACGAACTGGGCTGGCGCTATCTGTTTTATCTGAATATCCCTTTCTCTTTGGCTATCGCCGGGATTACCGGTGCATTGCTTGCCGGACGGGGATTCGAGCCTAACCACACTCGTTTCGACGTCATCGGTTTTATCCTCCTGGCTTTGATTATCGGTAGCATGCAGACTATTCTGAATCTCGGTAACGATTTTGACTGGCTGGAATCGCCCTTCCTGCGCAGCATGCTGATCGTCCTCATCGCAGCGTTGCCCTGTTTTATTATCTGGGAGTTCGAAGAACGTTACCCTGCTTTCAACATGCACCTTTTCGCCCACCGTAATTTTACGATAGGTGTGATTGGAATTTCGGCAGGATTTCTATCCATCCAGGGTCTACTCTCTTTACTTATTGTTCAGCTTCAAGTATTGCTGGGTTATTCTTCATATCTGGCCGGTATGGTTTTCCTGCCCATGATTCTGCTTGCGGCACCAGTTACAGTGGCGATGCAAATGCTGCCCAAAGGGCTCGACGCTCGTCTGCTGGCCTGTCTTAATCTTCTTGGTTTTGCTGTTACCTTCTATTGGCTGGGTCTTTTCGATGATCCCGGCTCATTTGATCAACTTTTTTGGCCGATGTTGCTGCTAGGCTTTTTTCTGGGTTCATTTTTTACGCCACTGACCAAATTGACTCTGCATGGACTATCCGGCGATCGACAGTTGCGGGCGTCCGAAGAAGCGGGGTTTCTGCGCGTTATTGCCGGCGCCTTCGGTATCACTTTGCAAAACGTCGTACTGTTTCGGCGTACCCCCTTTCATCAGCTTCATTTGGCGGATCATTTCGGGGGGCGGCGATTTGCTTCCATTGATGTGCTGCAAGGATTTTCATCGCGGATGGAGGCTGCCGGCCTTGATAAAGGCATGATCACTGGCAGGCTCATGGCCCTCATCAGGCAGCATGCAGGAATTCTGGCATTAAACGACGCCTTCCTGCTGGCAAGCTACCTCTTCCTCGGTCTGGCCGGTCTGGTCTGGCTAGCCTATCCCACCCATCAGCCGCTGCATCCTACCGTGACGGAAGAAATAGTGGATATGCGGGCGGAACAGATAATGGAGGAACTATGATGCGTCGATTCACGCCAAAGCAATGGCTTGTTTTGGGGTTTTATTTCGGGTCTATGCTCATGATACCCAGTTGCGCCTGGATACCTCCAGGCGATAAACCGGCCGAGTTCCTGAAAACCCCAACGATGGAACACACGCTATCCCGTCAGCTCCAGCACGCGCCGCTTGCTGCAACCGAGCATTGGCCACATGAACACTGGTGGCGAGATTTCGGCAGCCCGGAGCTCAACGGCCTCATAGCTATCGCTCTAAAGGATAACATCGGCCTCAAGGTGGCTGCCGCGCGCTTGCGTCAAGCGCAAGCCCTGGTTCGCGTAGAAGGCGCGAGGCTGCTTCCGTTTCTGGATGCAGAGGCTGGAATCGAAAAGGGGCGTCTTTCGGGGAATGGTTTCAATGTGACATTACGGGGGGAGAATTATGTGGCAGCGTTTATAACCCCCTTGAGCTTGCGCTATCAGTTTGATTTCTGGGGGAAAAATCGCGCAGCCATGGAAGCCGCTCTCGGCGAGGCGGCAGCCGAAGACGCGGAACAAGCCGAAGTTCTGCTTCAGTTGACTGGCGCAATTGCGCGGTCCTATATACAAGGAATGGCGCTACGGCAGCAGCTCGATCTGGCGCATGCCATGGTTGAGTTACGGCGCGGCTTGCTCACTATGGACGAGACCCGGTTGCGCTTGGGTCTGGATTCTGCCGATCAGGTGAAGCAGACTACGATTGAACTAGAGCAGGTAAACAAGCGCGAAGCGGGTATACGCGATCAGTTGGATATTCAGCGGAACTTGCTGGCCCGGCTGATCGGTAAGGGACCCGATTCAACACAAAACCTGTTCACCGGCACGGTAATTAATACGAACAAAATACGCTTGCCTGAGAAGCTTCCGCTGGAGTTGCTCAGCCAACGCCCGGATCTCGCCTCTGCCCTGCACCGGGCCGAGGCGGCTGCGCAACATGTCAAGGTAGCCAAGGCCAGTTTTCTGCCAACAATCGATCTGACTGCATTTGCCGGCTTGAATGCCCTCAGGTTAACGAAGGGAGCGAGTTCTTTAGCCAATCTCCTTTTCTCAGGCTCCAGCTTCTCCTATGGGATCGCACCAGGTCTGCGACTTCCCTTGTTCGAAGGCGGACGTCTGCGCGGGGAACTGTCGGCGCAACGGGCGGAGTACGATGGGGCAGTGGAGCTTTACAATGAAACTTTGTTACATGCAGTACAGGAGGTAGCCGATAGCCTGAGCCGTTGGCGAGAGACGCGTTCCATACTCGAAGCGCATGGTCGCTTGCTGTCTGCGCAGCAGGAAAACCTGGGTCTTGCTCAACAGCGTTTTCGCAGTGGCCTGGATGATCGCCGTGCGTTGCTGGCAAAACAGCATGCTGTACTGGATCAGGAATATGACTTGAAGACGTTGGAAGCCGATCGGCTGGTTGCCATCGTGGATTTGATGGAAGCGTTAGGCGGCGGATACGTAAATGACCTTCAGATTATCCAGCAGAAGCACGAACAAAAACTGTTCAGTTGGTTGCCATGGGAGATTTAATAACAGCCTTGAATGGCGGATATGTAAACGATTTTCAGAGTTCCCAACAGAAACCCGGGCGAAAGCAGAAAAGACTTTACTGCCAAGATAAATAATTATGACAGCTCATCCCAAAACTATCCGTGCCCGGCGCAACCGCTATCTATTGTCAGTTATGCTGATACTGGTTGCTGGCGCTTTGGTTTATGCAGGCTATTGGTGGTACTACAGTCGTTTCCGGGTGGTAAGCCATAATGCCTTCATCACGGGTAATCTTATTCCGGTGGAAGCTGACGCAACGGGTATTGTCACTCAGGTATTGGTCGAGGAAAGTCAATATGTGAATAAAGGTGATCTGCTGGTACGTCTCGATGAGCATCGCGCGTTGACCGCTTTAGGCCAGAGCCGCGGTGAACTCGGTCAGGTAGTACGCGAAATCGGCGCGGTTTTTTCCACACACCGGCAAATGTGTCAAAAACTTAAAGCTCGCTCGGCTCGGTTTGCCCGGGTGCGCCACGATGTGATTCGCTTACGGCAGGCGCTTCCAAGCGGTTCAGTATCCGGGCAGGTTATGCAAAATGCCGAAGATCAGATGATTGCCCTCGAAGCCGAGATGCGGGAGGCCGAGGCGGAACTCAAGGCCATAGAAGCAAAAGTGAGCGGCACGAGCAGAACTCTGCACCCGGATGTAGAAGCCGCCAAGTACAAATTCATCGCCGCTTATCTTGAATACTCGCGGCAGCAAATCCATGCACCCGTTTCAGGCTATGTGTCCATGCGCAAGGTCCAGGTCGGAAGCCGGGTCCAGCCCGGTGATCCACTAATGACACTAGTTCCTTTGGACCATCTGTGGGTAGAGGCGAACTTGCGGGAGACCGAGATGGCGCGGATACGCCCCGGCCAACCGGCTGAGATTACCGTCGATCTTTATGGGAAGAGCCACATCTATCATGGAACCGTTGAAGGGTTAGTGCCCGGTACCGGCAGTGTCTTTGCTTTACTGCCTCCGGACAATGCAAGCGGAAATTTTATTCATATCGTGGAGCGCGTTCCTGTGCGTATTGCATTACAGAAAGACGAGATACTGAAAAACCCCGTTCGCCCGGGACTCTCCACCGTGACTTCAATCTATGTCGAGGAATCGGAACAACCTCTTAGCGCTTCAATCGCGTCAGTTTCCAGTCAGGAGTACAAAACTGACATTTTTATTGATGAACTCACCGACGCACAAGCCAGGGCTCAAAAAATTATTCTGGATAATCTGGTTCAAAAAAACGATCCATTAGAGTCGAATTGTAAAACTCCCGAAACAAGCAACCACTAAAAATTCCAGCGCTTATCGATGATGCTGATTTTATGTTTGCCGGTGTAGATGTGGCGTCATTGTTAGCGTTAAAGTGCTTGAGGTTAGTCTGGCGGATCAATTGTACTTAAGGACTATAAATGACTTTATCCATTAATCGAAAAGTCGTTTTCGGTTTAATCCTGACCGTTATTGTTATCATCATCCTGATGTTCGACACGGTATTTGGATTATTTCTTGAACTGATACATGTTTCATTCGAATTTGTTGAAGAAATGCTTGATATACTCATTGAGCATATTTTCCACACGGATCTACATGATACGCAAGTCATTGTTTTCTATTTGATGTGGGCCATTGCCGGGTATCCGCTGTACCGGTTGTACAAGCTGCTGCGAACGATGCCTCGCCGGTATCGCGAATTTAAAGAGAATTTTGTCTCCGCTTGGTTACAGCTAAAAAAAGGGATTTCAGCTTATTGGCAATATTTGCCTCTAGTTGGACGAAGCCGCTAACGCAGCAGAAAAAACCCTTACCGCTTAAACTCTAGTCGTACTCAAAACCGAGTGCGATACATTTGGAGTTTAACATGACTGCTACAGAACAAGCGCGATTTCAAGAATTATACACTCGTCA
>JAGXGJ010000049.1 GCA_024636875.1 Methylococcaceae bacterium
AAAAATATCTGAAGGGGGTAGTCTTAAAACCGCCAGATTTATTAAATTACGTGAGCTAAACGCTCAACATAACTCAATTTTCCTTGTCAAGTTTATGCTGGTTTTTATTGGCAGGGATGTGTTCAACTGCGGTTTTTAGGATGAAGGGACAATCCCTTGTGGTTGCCCTGATAATTTTTCAGCTATTGTATTATAGAGTCCGACGTTGGTAAAGCGACACAAAGTACCCTCTCCCTTTGGGAGAGGGTTAGGGTGAGGGTATTACAAAGGTCGCTTTACCAACTTTGGCTCCTATATTTAAAAAAGCCGCCCCAGTCTATGATTGGGGCGGCTTTTTTTTGTGCATCTCTTCTTCTTGTTATTATTTGCTGCTTACATATTTGTACAGAGCATCAATTGCCAATTCTTCGGTGTAACCCGCTTTTTCGACTACTTTCTGCTTCATGATCTCGTCCATAGCTTTTGGCATGCCGCCTTTGCCTTCTCTCAGAATTTGCTCGAATTTCGCTCTGTCCAGTGTACCTGCTTTAATGTTAGCAGCTAGCTGTGGATTTGAAGCGATATCGTGGCAAGTGCCGCAACCACGACCAAAAGCGCGTTCATAAATCTTTTTACCGATATCAAGCTGTTCGTCAGCTAATGCTGATCCACTTAAAGCGATTAATACAATACCTGCCAATGTACCTAGTGATTTTTTCATAGTGACCTCTCTTGGTGTAAAAAAAGAGAACTGCTGTTCTCTTCGTGGAAAATGAAATTCGATTAAAAATTCAAACCAACAAAGAATAAGGAATTTAAGCGGAAAATTCAATCTTTATTTCTCTTGTGCAGCATTATCAATAATATCAATGAACGGCAACTGAATCACCTGCATGTGTTGGATCGTGGTAAAAAACTGCTACGCTGGCTCTTCTGTAATCCATTGTTTGTCTGCATGATTAACATGAAACCAGTTCAGTTTGTCATGTAGGGCCACTACAGTACCAATAATAATTAATGTGGGCGGTTTGATATTCAAACCTGCAACGGTAGCCGGTAATGTTGTCAGGGTGCCGGTAACTACGCGCTGATTCGATGTAGTGCCTTGCTGCACAAGGGCAGCAGGCAAATCCTTTGGGCTGCCGTGGGCAATTAAAGACTGGCAGATTTTTTCCAGTCCGACCAATCCCATATAGATAACGATGGTTTGATTGGGGACAGCAAGTTGTGTCCAGTTTAAATTAATAGAATTATCTTTCAGGTGTCCGGTGACGAATGTGCAGGATTGCGCATGATCTCTATGCGTTAACGGAATCCCTGCATAAGTTGCGCAACCTGAAGCGGCAGTGATTCCCGGGACGACCTGAAAATTAATGCCCTGTTCCATTAAGGTTTCGATTTCTTCGCCGCCGCGGCCAAAAATAAAAGGATCGCCGCCTTTTAACCGCACCACCCGTTTTCCAGCCTTAGCCAGGTCTGCAAGCAGGGTGTTGATGGA
This sequence comes from Methylococcaceae bacterium, assembly GCA_024636875.1. GTDB lineage: Bacteria > Pseudomonadota > Gammaproteobacteria > Methylococcales > Methylomonadaceae > JAGXGJ01. Next base: position 1,478 of record JAGXGJ010000049.1, read on the forward strand.
TTCCTGGGGCAAGGTATGTTTTTGTCGTTGCTTGCCTACATAAATTTTTTCCGAATCCCGTCGTGCCAAGTCGAGAATCTCTGGCGAAACCAGATGGTCATAGACAACTACATCGGCTTGCTGCATCAAACGCAAGGCCCGGAAAGTCAATAAGTCAGGAGCGCCTGGGCCGGCTCCAACCAGATAGACTTCACCTAAAATACTGTGTTTTTGTTTGATCAGGGTTTGCTGTAATTGTCGTTCGGCTTCCTGGTTATTTCCCGAGAAGACCAGTTCAGCAACAGAGCCTTGAAAAATATTTTCCCAGAAAATTCTGCGTTGCGAGGGTTCTTTAATGTGTTTTTTAACATCAGTTCTGAATTTTTCTGCAAGATGCGCCAGTCGTCCATAGGCGGGTGGAATTATGCTTTCTATCCTGGCTCTGAGCAAGCGGGCTAAAACGGGAGCTGCTCCGCCAGAGGATACTGCTGCCAGGACGGGCGAGCGATCGATAATGGCCGGAAAAATGAAGCTGCACAACCCGGGATTATCAACCACATTAACAAGTATATTTTGTTCATCAGCGATGCTGGCGACGAGTTTATTGGTTTCTGCATTATCGGTAGCCGATACGACCAGTTTAAAGCCGCTCAGGTCAGCCGGAGCAAAGGATTTTTGCAGTATAGTCAGTTTGTGAGCCGCCTGTAAATCCAATACGGAAGCGCTGATTTCCTTGGCAATCACAGTGATTTTCGCGCCGGCGCGTACCAACAGTTCAATCTTGCGTGCCGCGATTTCACCTGCGCCAACAATCAGGCAATCTTGCTCTTTAAGCTTTACAAAAATGGGAAAATATTCCATTCCGATAATTCGTAGATTAATTAGGAAATGGTATTATAAGCATTCTGAAGTTTGCTTGAGCAACTAAAAACGATGATTGAATTTAATCTGGAAGTCGATGCCAGTGGCTTGCTGTGTCCCTTACCACTGTTGCGTCTGAAAAAAGCCTTGATGGAATTGTCCAGCGGCGATGTGGTAAAGGTCATCGCCACCGATCCGGCTGCGCATTTGGATTTTGGAGTTTATGTCGATCAGTCCGGTCATCAAATTGTAGAGTTTATAAAACACTCGAATTCACAGATTTTTTATATCAGGAAGAAATAACCGGCAGTTCAGCGTTACCTATGAAAATGATGTGTTGGACATGCGCCATTCCTTAAGCTGATAACTGGCCAATTTGCTGCTTTGGCAAATTGCATCAGTTTTTCATCAGGATCAACGGCAACAGGATTTTCTACCAGCTTCAGCAAAGGCAGGTCATTGTGCGAATCACTATAAAACCAGCTGTTCTGCATGGTTTCAGTTGAATTTTTCAACCATTCTTCCAGTAATTTCACCTTGCCTTCCTGAAAACAGGGAATGCCTTTAAAATCGCCTGTATATTTACCGTCTACAAACTCGGGTGTCGTTGCCAGTAAATGCTCAATGCCATACAGTTCAACAATAGGTTGGGTAACAAATCGATTGGTTGCGGTTATGACCAGTAAGGTATCCCCCCTGTCTCTATGTTTGGCTATCAGTTGCTGTGCAGGTTTTAATAATATCGGTGTGATGATGTCTCGGATAAATTGCGCCCGCCAGTGATACAGTTGCTCAGGATGGTTATTGGCCAAGGGCCGCAGGGAAAAGCGCAGAAACTGAACAATATCCAGCGTACCCTGTTTGTAATCATCGTAGAATTTAGCGTTGGCGCGCTCATAATAATCTTTATCGACAATGCCCTGATCGACAAGAAATTGACCCCACAAGTAGTCGCTGTCGTCGGCTATCAAGGTATTATCCAAATCAAAAATCGCTAAACTCACATCAAACCTGTCTGAAGTAATTAAAAGGGCTGTATGCTCTGGCGTCTATAGTTTATTTGTGGAACAATGGGATCATTACAAACAATCCGGCCCATTATTGCAATTTTACCAGTTAATAAGATCAAGATATAGGGCGGGTAAAGACACAGGTTTTTAACATGATAGACTCTAAAGGATACCGGCCCAATGTCGGGATCATCCTTTGCAATGACGAGGGTCGCGTGTTTTGGGCAAAACGGATGGGCATGAACGCATGGCAGTTCCCGCAAGGCGGAATAAATGACAACGAAGACCCTGAAACAGCGATGTATCGAGAATTGTGGGAAGAAACCGGGCTGCAAGAACAGCACGTACAAGTGCTTGGGCGTACTCGCTATTGGCTGAGGTATCAGCTGCCTGAGCGTTATATACGCAAGAACTCCATGCCTTTATGTATAGGGCAAAAACAAATATGGTATATGTTGAGGTTGATAACGCCGGACACAAATGTGCGTTTTGATCAATGTGCCAAACCGGAGTTTGATAGCTGGCGCTGGGTAGATTACTGGGAACCGCTTAACGATGTGGTGTATTTCAAGCGCAAGGTTTATCTAAAAGCGATGAGAGAGTTAGGTGCTTTTTTGGCTATTGATTCTGTACCCGTTAATGCGCCGGGTTCTCTAGCGAAAGATATAAAAGGTGGCGGCAAGGTTAAAGGTTAAGATATTGCTCATAAAGTATAGATTTTAATTCTCTATCCCAATAAAGATGCATCTAAAGCATAACAGACTATTTAAATGCGAATTAAGAGCTAATCATTCACAGCATTCGAAAATAGCCCTTTCCAAAGGGAGATGCCTGCCCTGATCGGTGTCGAAGGGGTTGGATGAGGGGAAATACAATAGCTATAGCTCTTTGATTTCATAGCTACAAATATAGCTCTAAATTTGCATTAAAGAGAGCTTCTAAAAACTGCCTGTCCCCCGAGGGAAAAGGGTTTTTTAATTTTTAGCGGTTTCTGTTAATCATAAACCTAAAACTACACTGATTTTTCTCGCTTGTAACGATATTCAAATTTCAATAAATGAATATCCCTTGCAGTAAATAAATTACTTTCGTTTATATAAGGATAACCCAGATGTCCATTTCGCTTGCTATTCTCGAAGAAGTGGTCCGTGAAGCAGGATCAATTGCATTGACTTATTTTAAAGATTTAAAAAATGTGGAAGTCAACAAAAAAAGCCCACGAGACTTTGTTACCGATGCTGATGTTGCGGTAGAGAATTTTTTAAAAGAAACGCTTACCGGGAAATACCCGCAATATGGTTTTTGGGGAGAAGAAAGCGGACAAAGCGAAAACCAGACCAATCGGTGGATAGTCGACCCTATCGACGGCACCCATTCATTTTCAAGGGGGCAATACTTTTGGGCAATCAGTGTCGCACTGGAAATTGATCAGGAGATTGTTATCGGCGCGGTTTATGCGCCGGCTTTGAATGATTACTACTGCGCAGAGAAGGGCATGGGAGCCTGGAAAAACGGCATGTCTATTGCTGTTTCATCTGAAAGTAATCTTGCTGATGGCATGGTCGCTACCGGCTTTGCCTGCCTGCGCTCTTACTTGACAGACAACAACCTGGAGCGCTTTGGACGAATCGCGCAAAACACCACCGGACAGCGGCGTTTTGGCTCAGCGGCACTGGATTTATGTCTGGTTGCCGATGGTCAGGTCGATGCTTTTTGGGAGCAGGAATTAAACCTGTATGACGTTGCCGCAGGCGCTTTAATTGCCCGCGAAGCCGGTGCCACCCTGACCGATTTTCAAGGCAATGAAGGTATCTTTCCAAAGCAGATATTGGTGACGAATGGCAAGATTCTTAACCAGATTCTTCCGCTGATGTAATAAAAATCAAAATGGAAGTGAAGCAATATGAATCTCAGTACCGCCTGTAAACCCCGTCAAAGTGTTTTTGATCGATCCCGTAGAGATGTTGTTTTAAATATTGATGACTTGCTTAAAGACCGTATAGAGTCCGACGTTGGTAAAGCGACACAAAGTCCCCTCTCCCTTTGGGAGAGGGTTAGGGTGAGGGTATTACAAAGGTCGCTTTACCAACTTTGGCTCCTATATCAATCCCGATCATTTTTTTGATGAAAATTTTATTACCTCGGGAATGCAGACTCTACTGGATAAGGTATTCGAACGATTAGAAGGGCGCAGCAATCAGGCGAGTACATTCCTGCTCAGCCAGGCGATGGGCGGCGGTAAGACCCACAACATGATTGCTTTAATGTGAATTAAGAGCTAAAGATCTAAAAGTATAGAGTCCGGCGTTGGTAAAGCGACACAAAGTCCCCTCTCCCTTTGGGAGAGGGTTAGGGTGAGGGTATTACAAAGGTCGCTTTACCAACTTTGGCTCCTATACTGAAATAAGCCCTCTCCGAAGGGAGAGGGCTGGGTGAGGGGAAATCAGATTAAAATAACTCTTTGATTTTATGTTCTCAAATTTAGCTCTTAATTCACATTTTAGGACTATTAGCTAAAAACTCTGCGCTACGATCAAAGATTCTTGGCAAAAATGGCCAAGGCTCCCGTTTAGGCGCAATTCGGGTGATCGGCTTTAATGGCCGTGAATCAGATGCCAAATTTGGTATAGAGTCCGGCGTTGGTAAAGCGACACAAAGCCACCCTCTCCCTTTGGGAGAGGGTTAGGGTGAGGGTATTACAAAGGTCGCTTTACCAACTTTGGCTCCTATAGAAGGAACACGTTAAGGCCGAATTCAATCGTCGCTTGCGAAACCTGGGCGTAAAAACCGGCCAGTGGCTTAAAAAAGGCCAGATACCCGTTGATCGAACCCTGGGCAAAGAACTTATAGAGTCCGGCGTTGGTAAAGCGACACAAAGTCCCCTCTCCCTTTGGGAGAGGGTTAGGGTGAGGGTATTACAAAGGTCGCTTTACCAACTTTGGCTCCTATACTTTATTAGCCTGGGCTTTGGAAGATGCAGACCCGGAACTATCAGTAGCAGCCGTACACAACTGGTTAGGCCTGGTGCCTGAAGAACGCTGGTGGCTTTACACCATGACCAATGCCGCAACCGGACATGCGGTTAATGGACGCAATAAAGGATGGCGTAAGGCAGTGCGTTTTGCTTTAACTGAAAACCCGGTGATGGAAGGCGTGTTGCGTAATCGCAAGGCCGAGTTTGAGCTGTCGTTGATGTCAGGGAAAATGTAAAAGTTCTTGTTGGGTTACGCTATCGTTAACCAGAGCTTACCCTACTGGAATATAAATTAAAACAACGGAGAAAATCCATGCAAATTTCAATAAGTGATGAAAAAACCAAAGAACTTCTTACTGAAGTCATAGTGGAGCTTCTTAAAACCAAAAGAGATATTTTATATGATGTTGTGCTAGAGGCTTTAGAAGAAGTGGGTTTAGCCAATGCAACCGCTGAAGGCAGAAAAAATGACTTTGTTTCAGAAGATGAAATTTTTTCACTACTGGATGACGAAATAAAGTGAAGGTTAAGAAAGAAACATTAAGTTAAGCCGTCATACCGGCAGGGAATGCCGGTATCCAGAACACAGGGATGTGAATACGGCTTGCCATCCTTGGCTTCTGGGTTCCGGCATTCCCTGCCGGAACGACGAGGTTTTTCTTAACTTAAAGGCAGTGACTTGATAACGGATATAGAAAACCTTATTATGGCTAAAACTATAGCCATAATAAGGTCATTGCCAATGAAAACCAGTACCATAGCCGAGGCAAAAAACAGCCTGTCACAATTGATCCATCAGCTTGAATCTGATGAAGCCATTCATCTTACCCGCCATGGCAAGCCCGTTGCCGTGATGTTATCGGAAGCGAATTATCAAAAGCTCACACAAAAAAATAATGGTTTGTTTCAAGCTATCCAACAGTGGCGTAGTCAATTGGATGAGGACAGCGCATTGACGGAAGCCGAACTTAAAAATTTACGCGCAGCCAGTCAGTCGCGAGAATTTTCATGGGACGAATAAGCTATTTGCTCGATAGCAATATCCTGTCAGAACCGGCGCGATTAAAGCCCGATGACAATGTGTTACAACAGCTTGCCGATCACGATGGTGAATATGCGACGACGGCGATTGTCTGGCATGAACTGGTGTATGGTTGCGAGTTATTGGCAGCATCTAAAAGGAAAAAGCAACTACAGTCCTATTTAGCGATGTTATTGGCGAATGGCTTGATTGTTTTACCGTATGATCAAGCCGCCGCGGACTGGTACGCAAAAGAACGAGCCAGATTACAAAGGCAAGGAAAAACCTGTGCCTATGCCGATGGAGAAATAGCCGCGATTGCCGCTGCTCAACAATTAATTTTAGTGACTCGCAATACCCAAGATTTTGGGAATTTTCAAAACTTAGCCTTACAGAACTGGTTTGAATAAACTGAATTATAACAGTTCTCTAGTTTTCCTCGTTCCCACACAGTGAGTTGGAACGAAAGAACCGACAGCAAAATGAAGGCCACATAACATGGCAAGGTTTTCATTTGAACTAAATTTAAAAGCATTTCAGATGCTTGTATGATGTGTATTAACATACGCCACAGGCTATTCCATCATGCGCACCAATATTGTATTAGACGATGATTTAATAAATGAAGCGATCAGTTTGACCGGTATTCATACCAAGCGGGAATTGGTTAATCTGGCTCTGAAAGAACTGGTGCAAAACCGTAAAAAAAAGGACTTGTTCAAACTGGCCGGAAAAATAGAATTCAGGGAAGATTTTGATCATAAAGCGGCACGAAGCCTGCGTCATGATTTTGATTGATATAGGAGCCAAAGTTGGTAAAGCGACCTTTGTAATACCCTCACCCTCACCCTAACCCTCTCCCAAAGGGAGAGGGGACTTTGTGTCGCTTTACCAACGCCGGACTCTATACCTCGGTCTGGATTCTGATTTTTAAGGATAAAAGCGGCACTGAAGCAGAACGGGTGCAAACCTGGTTAGGAGGTCGTGAAGTAGTCTTAACCCGATTCAATCAGTTGGAGCTTCTGCAAGGCTGTCGTGATGACAAAGAATGGCAATTGCTGTCCAGCCATCTTGAAGGCCAAACCTATGTCGAAGCAACCGTATTTACATGGCAGGCAGCCGCGCGAATTTATTTTGATTTGCGCCGCCAAGGCTTGACGGTACGCAGTCCCATAGATTGTTGTATTGCCCAGCTTGCGTTGGAAAACGATTTATTACTGCTGCATAACGATAAGGATTTTACCGTCATTAATCAAATTCGACCTTTGAGTAATCAATGCTGGCGTTAGCTAGCTTTACTGAATGACATCTATTGCATGGCTGGGTCTGGACAACGAGATTCCTGGCCCAAGCGCTTGCCCTCCCAAGTAAAACCATACCCACTATGCAGCCATCCGATAAAACCTTTATTGAAACGCAGTTTCCTGTCTCGTTAATCTCCAAAGAATCCTATAAAGAACGTAAAGCCGTTGCCGGACAGACATTAACCGGACTGGGTAAATGGTGGGGGCGTAAACCGTTAATTTTAATTCGCGCCTCCATTCTGGGCATGCTAATGCCTGCCGGCAGAAATCCACAAAAAGACCGTGAAATATTTTTAAAGTTTGTTGAGTATCGAAGGCGTGGGTGAAATCCTGGCGCTTACCATCCTGTTGGAGACTGGCGATATTAGGCGCTTTGCACAGGTGGGCGACTTCGCCTCTTATTGCCGCTGTGTGGGCAGTGAAAAATGAACCAGAAACCATCAGATCTGATTGGCAGGCCGCGCAACCGACTATCCATCGTGGTGTCCACGATAAGTACAAACTGATACGCCCAAGCCTTGAACCACGTTGGGTCTGGTCCGTTTCGACGGAGAACCATTAAACCTGTTGTAGTTAATACAATTGGACAAGGCTTGGCGCCGACAATTTTCTGGGGCTCGTATGAGCCAGGGGCGCTAAAACTTTTCCCTTTTGAGGTAGACTCTGCAGCCTTGATCCTGATGGGTGACTGACGCGCATCGGTGCGTTGCGCGAACCAATAGATTGAGAAGACGGGTGCGTAGTCAATGGCTTATTTGGACAAACGACACATGAACGGGCAAACAGTATTTTTGTCGGCTAAAGGAATGAAACGGATTAGAGGGATGACCTGTGGACTTGATGGACGCGTCCTGCGGACCGATCCGAGCAGAGCCGTGTGGATAAGTTATGGACAGCATCCCTGCTGCCCACAGAACCGTGCGTACGGGTCCGTACACGGCTCCTCATGCAAGACGTATCCATTGAGAAACGTCAAACCAATGCGCCAGCTTTCGGTCGGATCGTATTTCC
>JAGXGJ010000050.1 GCA_024636875.1 Methylococcaceae bacterium
ATAAAACCGCCTATTAGTTGGCGATCTATGCGCTATTAAAACCCCTTCACGATCCCATCGTTGTAACGTGCTGGTAGTTTTAGCTATTAGTTTAGCAAATTCATTTGGTCTATATGTATTCATAATAGATACTTATACACACAATTAGTCACATTGTAAACTATTTAGTTAATCTCTGCATAGCCGCGCAGCCGGAACGTCTGTTTACGCTTGCACCCGAACAGGCTTGTTCCGGTCTGGTCTGTTAGGCAGGCTGGAATTAAAAGCCTTTCAGCGAAGGCTCTAACCAACCTGCAGTATTGTTGATATCACACTATATCCGCTAAATTCCCCTTGGTTTCCAGCCACGTTTTTCTGTCTTGCGATCGTTTTTTTGCCAGTAACATATCAAGTTGTCCGCCGGTATCGTCATTTTCGATTACTGTCAATTGAACCAGGCGGCGTGTATCGGGGTTCATCGTGGTTTCCCGAAGCTGGCCGGGATTCATTTCTCCCAGGCCCTTGAAGCGTTGCACGTTGATTTGCCCTTTTAGTTTTTCGGCTTTAATTCTATCCAGAACACCTTGTCGTTCGGCTTCATCCAAAGCATAAAACACACGTTTGCCAACATCAATCCGATATAAGGGCGGCATGGCTACAAATACGTGGCCTTCTCTGACCAGTTCCTTAAAGTGTTGATAAAATAACGCACAAATTAAAGTAGCAATGTGGTTGCCATCAGAATCTGCATCCGCCAAAATACATACTTTACCATAGCGCAGGTTTTGTAAATCACTGGAACCTGGCTCTATACCTAAAGCGACGGCAATATCATGGACTTCCTGTGAAGCCATCACCTGACTGGATTCCACTTCCCAGGTGTTAAGAATCTTGCCGCGCAACGGCATAATGGCCTGAAAGTCTCGTTCGCGTGCTTGTTTGGCTGAACCGCCGGCAGAGTCGCCTTCCACCAGAAATAATTCCGTTCTGGCTATGTCCTGCGCTGAACAATCGGCTAATTTGCCCGGTAATGCAGGCCCTGATGTGATTTTTTTGCGAATAATTTTTTTATTGGAGCGCAGTCTTTTTTGCGCGCTGGAAATAATAATTTCGGCTATTTTTTCGCCTTCAGCCGGGTTCTGATTTAACCAAAGACTGAAGCTGTCTTTAGCAACGCCTGAAACAAATGCCACACATTCGCGAGAACTCAGACGTTCCTTGGTTTGACCGGAAAACTGCGGGTCTTCCAATTTAACAGACAGCACAAAATGACAGTTTTCCCAAACATCTTCCGGCGCAACCTTAACGCCACGTGGCAAGATATTTCTAATATCACAAAACTCACGCATGGCTTCGGTCAGACCTGCCCGCAAGCCATTGATATGGGTTCCACCTTGCGGGGTAGGCACCAGGTTAACGTAGCTTTCATTGAGCATCTCAGGCGGATTTTCAAGCGCCCAGACAATGCCCCATTCAACCGCTTCATGATTTGCCGCCATGTTGCCCATAAAAGGCTGCTGCGGACAAAATTCAATGTCGCCTATTCGATCGAGCAAATATTCTTTTAAACCATTCTGATAACACCATAAATATTCTTCGTCCGTTTGATCAACTTTCAGTGTAATCTTTAAACCCGGACATAAAACGGCCTTTGCGCGCAAAATATGTTTGAGTTTTAAAACTGAAAATTTATTGGAATCAAAGTATTTTTCATTCGGCCAGAATCTTATCGATGTTCCGGTATTATGACGGCCTACCGTTCCGGTCTCCAGCAGATCAGTCTGCTTTTCACCATCGGCAAATTCCATATGATACATTTTGCCATTGCGTTTAACATCTACGTCCAGCTTTGCTGACAAGGCATTAACAACCGAAACACCCACGCCATGCAAGCCACCGGAAAACTGATAGTTCTTATTGGAAAACTTGCCGCCTGCATGCAGCTTCGTCAGAATCACTTCTACACCGGGAATGCCTTGTTCCGGATGAATGTCAACCGGCATTCCCCGGCCATCATCACTGACCAGCACCGAACCGTCTTTATACAAGATGACATCAATAGTCTTTGCAAAGCCCGCCATCGCTTCGTCAACACTGTTATCGACAACTTCCTGCACCAGATGATTAGGCCGGGTGGTATCTGTATACATGCCCGGGCGTTTTCGAACCGGTTCCAATCCGCTTAAAACTTCTATTGCTGCTGAATTATATTCATTACTCATTATGTCTTAATTACTCTCATTCCAATTTAAAAGACAAGGATTGGTTTACTGACACATCCTATCATTAAAATATTGGTATCAGGGGTAATCTCATCAGCTTTTGCTTAATGTTATCACTCTATTTTCAGGCTTGTGTTTCCTGACGATGTATTGAAAATGGAGAATATTATTTAATGTCAGATCAGGTTTTTAAATGATCTTCGTGCCACCTTTCAATGGGCTTGTTTATCAGGCGCTCTTGCAGACTTATTTTGTATTGGAAAAGGCTCCCGCATCTCCTGGGAAAACAGATACTCCCGCCTTGAAGTTGACTGGAGTTCCTTGGAGTTGATTTCGAAAGGCCTGGATAGGGCTATATACAAGCGGAGGATAAGGGGGATCTAAAGCTTGTCAGTACGAGTCATTCGAAATATGGCTGGCTATCAGGGCAGGTATCTCATTGGCGGCGACTGCCGGGCTATAAAGAAAACCCTGAATAAGATTACAGCCCAGTTCTTGTATTGCGGTGGCCTGATCAGTGGATTCAACGCCTTCTGCAACTATCGTATAGCCTAACGCATTGGCCAAGCCAATGATTGTTCCCAACAATAAAGAAGTATGTGGATTATGGAGCATTTCATCGATAAATATTTTATCGATTTTTAAACAATCGAGCGGGAGCTTTTGTAAAGAAGCCAGGCAAGAAAATCCAGTGCCAAAATCATCTATAGCAATTCTTACACCAAGTTCTCTTAATTGATTGAATATTTCAATATGTCCTTTTGTTTGCATTGCATTCTCGGTGACTTCCAGTTCCAGATAGTGAGCTGGAATACAATTTTCAGCCAATAAGTTTCGCACAGTATCCACTAAACCCGGATCTTGAAAATGAGTAGGTGAAAGATTAACGGCCATTTGTACAAATGGCATGCCTGAACGATACCACGATAACATTTGCTCACAGGCCTTTCTGAGTACCCAGTTGCCCAGGTCTACTATCAAGCCAAGGCGTTCGATAAGAGTGAGAAACTCATCGGGTAGGAGCATGCCTTTTTCAGGATGCTGCCAGCGTATCAATGCTTCTACACCGGTTATCCGCCCTGTAAGCATTGATACTTGGGGTTGATAATGGAGTATAAACTGTTCTTGCCTAAAGGCTTCCCGCAACATAAGTTCGTTTTTTCTGCGTTGTGTCGCCTCCTCTGACATGTTGGGGGAATAGAAAACATAGCATTGTTTTCCGGCCTGTTTAGCTGAATACATGGCTATATCAGCAGCATTGACTAGTTCGCTTTCAATTTGACCATCGCGCGGAAAAATAGCGATACCGATGCTGGCTTTAGGTGTTATCCGCTGATTGCCCAGAATAATTGGCTGGTTTATTTGCTGCAGAAAACGATCAGCCACATCGGAAACGCCTTCATCATCGATGATATTGGCCAGGATAATACAAAATTCATCACCTCCCAGGCGAGCGATAAAGTCGATTTCTCGTACGACAAGTTTTAAGCGGTGAGCAATGGTCCTCAGAAATTGATCGCCAATGTGATGGCCGTATCTGTCATTGATCTCCTTGAAACCATCCAGCTCAAGAAAAAGCAGGGCAAACTGCTCATTACGGCAAAGTGCAGACTTGATATAATCATCAATATGCTCATAGTAGTTGGGTCTGCTTGCCAGCCCGGTCAGATTGTCAAAATAGGCAGTGCGGTCAATTTGTTTTTCGGTTTCATTTTGCCGGGTAATAGCCAGTACATTACCGGTAATAATGCGCTCGTTTTTATCCGTTAGTATCTCTAACTCCTGATGAACAAGAATTGTCCCTGACTGTTTTGTCAGCAATCGAAATTTGGTGCTTTTAATTGATGTACCAGAAGCTGCAGCAGCGATGATGTCTTTGACTAAATCACGGTCTCGTGGATAAATTAATTGCATAAAACCATTCAGGGTGCCATCGAATTGTTCCGGGCTAATGCCGCACAAATTAGACAGGCCTGCCGAGAGCTGAAATTGATTGTTCTTTGTATGCCATATCCAGTGGCCAAGACGCGCCATTTGTGAAGTCGCATTTAAAGCGGTAAGCTGGAACAGACTGTTTCGAAGTATTGCCGCGCTCCGGCCAGCTTGTAAAATGAAATATAATCGATGTATAAATATTGGATAATCAATGGGTTTAACGATAAAGTCGGTGGCTCCAGTTGCAAATGCGCTATTTATAGCCGCCAGATCGCCTGATTCTATTAAAATAATAATCGGCGTATCAGCCAGTGCCGGATAGGCTCTTAATAATCTGCATATTTGCAAGTTATCAAGGCCCTCTGTTCCAGCATCAATCAGTATAATATCCGGCAGTTGCTGTTTTATTTTTTCAAGGGCCAGGGCGCCATTGGCTGCCGTATCAACCAAAAATGCCGAAGCGGGTAAGGATTTTGCGATGTCTGAATTGAAGCCGAGGGTATCGTTGATTAACAGAATTCGGATGGATGCTAACTCATCTTGTGATTCAATTTGATCACCAACAGGTGATGCGGCGAAGTCATTAAGCAATGGAGCAATTACGCCCGGCAATTCAGATTCCATTGCCGCCAACACATTATTGGCGCCGTTTGTGTGACCCTGTTCGCCGATTTCTTCAAGAGTTCTGGCGTAATTCGCCAGGGTTTGGACACCCAGGTTGAAGCAGGATAATTTAAAACTATGGGCGATATTTGCCAGGTTCCGGGCATCATGACGTTCCAAAGCGAAGCGCAGTTTGCCAATCTCTCGAGGCACAATATCCAGAAACATTTCAATAGCTGTGTTCAATGTACCGACGCCCACCGGGTTTTATCGTAAATTAGATTTCAAGTGTAAATGGTTTAAGACCATAACTTATTTGATTATCACCTTTTGTAAATTAGCGGTCAATTCAAATAAAAAGTTTGAATGCCTGGTAGTTTATTATTTACACCATGTCTATGCCATCCGCCTTATTCAAGATCTTCTCCAGACAGAAAATGAATTGAAAATAGCCATCAGTAAAGGAATTTTCAGGGACTTGATGGATTAAAAAGAAGTGTAGGTTGTATAATGCGAGACAATAAGCAGTTCTAATCTGTAACTGAAAAGGGTATTAAGCATGGGACGATACGATCATAGTAAAGATAAAAAATTCAGCGTAATAAGCGCAGTTGCGGCGATTGTTTTGCTTATTGTGGCGGGCGTTGGCGGGTTTTATTTTTTTAAACAGCCGCCTGAGGGCGTAGCAGAACATGATTCGCATGCGTTGGCGGTTCCTGGCGCTGAAGTACAGACTGCGGATGAGCCTCTTTTGCAGACTGACTCGGTTGATGAGGCGACAGCATCAGGAGCTGCAATGGATGATCTGCCGCAGGAAGAAGGGCAAGGAGTTCTGCCAACGCTTGACAGCAGCGATGGACTGTTACGCGATACTATGGTTCTAATATCTCCCGGACTTGCCGGTTGGGTGAATACAGACCAATTAATCAGAAAATATGTTTTGATTGCCAATGACTTTTCTCAGGGACTAAGACTTGAAAAGCACATGCGTTTCCTTAAACCTGAGCAGCCGTTTATCGCTGATCAGGATGATGCAGGGCTGTTTATCGCAACCAAAAGTTATCAACGCTACGACAAGCTGGCTGCGGCGATCGATGCAATGGATGTAAAGGCAACGCTGGCAGCCTACAAAAAATTCAGACCATTGATGATGCAGGTTTTTACCGGGTTTAGTTATCCTGAACAGTATCATCTGGAAGATATTTTCACAAAAGCGGCGGCAGAAATTTTGGCGGCGCCGGTTATTGAGGGACGCATTGCTTTGGTAAGGCCTACGGTAAGTTATAAATTCGCCGATAAACAGCTTGAGGCGTTAAGTCCGGTACGCAAGCAAATGCTACGGATGGGGCCTGAAAACACCCGCATTATTCAAAATAAAGTGCGGATGCTGGTTGAAGGGCTGGTTAATTTGAATGATCAGCAGCCGTAAATAAATTCTACGCCGTAAACTCAACCTCATAACCGGAGAACTTGCGGATATTAATGACGCCGGTATCCAGCAACAGATATTGACCCTTAATCCCATGCAGAATACCCGATACTTCAGGGGTCTTGTCAAGGTTAAATGATTTGATCTTTAGCGGATAAGTGTCTACTGGAAAATATATATCCATGGGCTGTACTCCAGGCAATAATTCAATAGCCTGTTGGCCAAAACGCTGTGAAATTTCAGCCAGCTCCACTTCACATAGCGCCATTAATTCATCACGTTTTGCCGCCAGATCGAGAGACTCAATCTGATTTTTAAGCATTTGCTGCCAGCTGGTTTTATCACTGATGTGTTTGGCGATGACAACCTCTATTAATCCAGCCAGGTAGCGCGACTGTACTTTAAATATCGGTAATGCCTGAGCTGCGCCTTGATCTATCCAGCGTGTTGGAATTTGCGTTTGCCGGGTAATGCCTACTTTAATGCCGCTGGAATTGGCGAGATAAACAATATGCGGTTGAAAACAGAACGCCAGGCCCCAGTCGGGTTCCCGACAGGTGCCTGCTGCATAATGACAGGTTTCCGGTTTCAAAATACACATATCACATTGGGCTAACGAGATAAAACAGGGGTAGCAATAACCCTGATTGAAGCTTTTTTTAATCGCTTTGTGGCAATGTACACAAAAAATATGACCGGTATACTTCAGTTTAATCAGCTTGCCGATGAGTGGATTTAAGGCGATCCCTTGGCCGCCTAGGGACAAGTCGTACTGAACCGGGTCGTTCAGTCGGCTGGGCATTTTTTTTAATAGTCCCTGCATTCAGGTATTCCTCAAAAAGCAGCTAATAACAGTTGCTATAATGACACGATTTTATAATTCACTAAAGGACGCGCTATGTCACTAATGAAGGTCTCACCAGGAACAAATGTTTCTTCGGATATTAATGTCATTATCGAAATACCTGCTTATAGCAAGCCTGTTAAATATGAAATGGATAAAGACACCGGTGCGTTGACAGTTGACCGTTTTATGGGGACTGCGATGCAATACCCCAGTAATTACGGCTATATTCCACACAGTCTTGCAGGCGATTGCGATCCTGTTGATGTATTGGTTATTACGCCTGATCCGGTATTAGGCGGCTGTGTGGTGCGCTGCCGCCCCATCGGCATTCTGAAAATGATTGACGAATCCGGTGAAGATTCCAAAGTATTGGCCGTGCCTGTGCAACAACTGACCTCCGCTTATGATCGCATCAAAACTTTCCAGGATGTCTCCCTGAACAGGCTGGAAAAAATCGAACACTTTTTTAAGCATTACAAAGACCTGGAACAGGATAAGTGGGTAAGGATTGAGGGCTGGTTTGGAATAGAAGAAGCCGAAAATGAAATTCTTTCAAGCATCGCGCGCTATAACGCGCTGGAACATAAACCGGCGTTTTAATTGAGAGTGGCTTATTGTGAGGCCAGCTTAAACTGCAATATTATTGACTTATCGAAACTCCCGTCGCTGGCTGAGCGGAGCCGAAGCCAGCTGCCCGCCTAGATACCGCTCAACGAATGGTTTAATAGCATTGGACTTTAACCGTCTATTGCGAATCAAGTCGACCCCGCAAAGTCTTCAACCTCGGTTATAACCATCGGTATTTGCCACAACCCAACGTTCATCTTCGCTTGTTAACAGCTCCTTTTTCCAAAACGGCGCCTTCGATTTTAATGCGTCAATAATGAATCGGCACGCATCGAAGGCGTCACCACGGTGGGATGTCCATACGGCGACCAGAACAATTGCATGACCAGGCAGGATATCGCCTACTCGATGCACCACCAAAGTGTCGATAACTGGCCACTGTTGCTGTGCTTCGGCAATAATCTTTGCCAGCTGTTTTTCAGTCATGCCCGGATAATATTCCAGCGTCATGCCTTTAACAGCGTCGCCTTCGTTGAAATCACGCATCGTGCCGATAAATATACTGCTTGCACCGACAGCCCCGCTATTACCCGGGTTTTCGTTCTGATAGTCTTGAATTTCCACATACGGGTCAAATACGTCAGCACAAATTTTGATTGCCATATTCAGCCTCCGGTAACAGGTGGAAAAAAGGCCACTTCATCGCCGTCATCTACCTTGTTATCGAGTTCAACATAGTTCATATTGACGGCTGCCAGGATATTGGCGGGCAGAGAACGGCCGGGGTTGGCGCGATTCCAGACGTCAATAACGGTTGATAAGCCGGTAAAAACCAGATTGTCTTCCGAGCGGCCCACGCTTTCTTTTAAGCTGGCAAAATAACGCACTTTAATAGACATAAGCATTCACGCGGTCATAAAAAAAATAGATAATACGACAGGTCACCCACTTTTTTCACTAATTATTCCGCAGATAATGACCTCATTAACCCATTTTAACCAGTCCGGTGAAGCCCACATGGTCGATGTCGGCGAAAAAGCCCTTACTCAACGCACAGCCGTCGCCGAGGGCTATATTGAAATGCGGTGGGAAACGCTGCAACTCATCGTAAACGGTGGCCATAAAAAAGGTGATGTACTGGGCATAGCGAGAATAGCGGGTATTATGGCGAGTAAAAAAACCGCAGACCTGATTCCTCTCTGTCATCCGCTGCCGTTAACCCATGTCGAAATAAACCTGAGCGCGGAAACAGACAAAAACAGGATACGTTGCCAAGCCACGGCAAAAACCATTGGCCAAACCGGCGTGGAAATGGAAGCGCTGTGTGCCACTCAAATTGCTTTGCTTACGATTTATGATATGTGTAAAGCCGTAGACCGGGGCATGATCATCCAGTCGGTACAATTATTGGAGAAAGAGGGCGGTAAATCGGGGCGCTGGCAGCGCACACATCAGCAAAGCTGAGAGATATACGGGCAGCGATTATTACCGGCTTCGGCAGGGCAATCGGCGGCATACGGGCGGCCATGCCATGTTGCTGGGCGGTAGCGTTCAGTTTCAACAAGAACCATGATCAGGCTATCATCTTAGAAACAGGTAAAGGTGATTTGGAACCAGGCCTGGCATTAGGATTGTTACTTTTGCTGATTGCTTTTGCCGTCAATTTGAGGCACCCTTCATTTTCCAATTAACAGTTTAACAAAATTTCCCCAGGTGTTGTGATATGCATTTAGAGCAATCACATATAAGGAGAAGATCATTAAATTTACCCGCCGCCCCGATCTCGATACTCAAGCCCGTATAAAT
>JAGXGJ010000051.1 GCA_024636875.1 Methylococcaceae bacterium
AGCGTTGAGGGGAAACCCCTCAGCTGAGTCCGTCTATTATACAGACCAACCCCAGTTAGTCAATAGCTTTTGAACTTTTATTCACTGCCCCGGTCTCGTTGCAATTTTACTTGCCTCGAAAAGCCGATCATTTTAACCTGCCTAGCTTTTTTGTCAATGATGACTATAAATTTTGTTTGCCAGTATTACTGGTAGATTCATCCTATCAAAATAGATGCAAAAGCAGGTATAGGAGCCAAAGTTGGTAAAACGACCATTGTAATACCCTCACCCTAACCCTCTCCCAAAGGGAGAGGGAACTTTGTGTCGCTTTACCAACGTCGGACTCTATACCTCAAGACTGCTATAGAAACTTTTCAGAAAGTTTCTATAGCATCTGGTCTAAATTTTCAGGCCTACTATACTAATATTACATTTAACCAATAAATTAAAGAAGATGACAAAATGTATGCGAAGGCGACTATCCCGGTCCTTATTTCCGAATTCCTTTTTTGCCACAACCCCAAACAGGGAACAATAAGTTTCGTCCAGGCCTCTGGCTGCCCATCAGACCCCAGTGAACGATACCGCAACCCGGATGCTGGCGGTCTGAATAGAGCAGTCAATGACGGGAACGACAGCATCGCAGTGAATACATCAGTTAATTGCTGGAGGAATATCTAATATGAAAGTTGTACTTTTCTGCGGGGGACATGGAACCCGCTTGCGGGACCTTTCTGGTGAACTCCCTAAGCCAATGGTTAATATAGGACACAGGCCTATACTTTGGCATGTTATGAAATACTATGCTTATTACGGGCATAAAGATTTTATCTTATGTTTAGGATATAGAGCCCTAGCAATCAAAGAATTCTTTCTTAATTACAATGAATGTGTTTCCAACGATTTCATCATGACAAATAGTGGCAAGGAAATCAATCTAGTACAAAATGATATTGCAGA
This sequence comes from Methylococcaceae bacterium, assembly GCA_024636875.1. Taxonomy (GTDB): domain Bacteria; phylum Pseudomonadota; class Gammaproteobacteria; order Methylococcales; family Methylomonadaceae; genus JAGXGJ01. The sequence goes on from JAGXGJ010000051.1 coordinate 943, forward strand.
TTGGAAAATTACATTTGTAGATACCGGTCTAAACTCAAACATTGGTCAGCGCTTAAAAAGGGTTGAGAAATACCTCGTTGGAGAGAAGTATTTCCTGGCCAATTATTCTGACGGATTAACCGACTTACCTCTGCCTGAGATGATCGATGTTTTTAAAAAAAGTGGGGATATCGCTACATTTCTCTGCGTCAAACCCTCGCACAGTTTTTCACTTGTGTCTCTTGTAAATGGGGATAGGGTTGAAAAAATAGAACCTGTTCAAGATACGAATTTAATTATTAATGGCGGTTTTTTTGTTTTTAAGCATGAAATCTTTCGATATATTAAATATGGCGAGGAATTAATCAGCGAGCCGTTTCAACGATTAATCGCAGAGCACAAATTGATGGGTTATAAATACGATAAATTCTGGCAATGTATGGATACCTTTAAAGAGCAAAAAGAATTAAATGAAAGATTTGAGAGGGGCGATGCACCTTGGGTAGTCTGGAAGCGAAAATCTCGTGATTATGAAAGGATAATGGGATGAAGACAATTGGATTTACCTCTCAAAAAAACCAGTCCATAACGATATTGTGTTTGGGCGCCCACAGTGATGATATTGAAATCGGTTGTGGAGGCACTGTATTACGGCTATTAACTGAATATAACAATGTCGATGCTCACTGGGTGGTTTTCGGCGCAAGTGGCATTAGAAATGCCGAAGCATTGGTGAGTGCAGATAAATTCCTAATGATGGCAAGAAGCAAACATGTTGTCGTAGAAAATTTCAAGGATGGCTTTTTCCCCTACATGGGGGGAGAAATTAAAACTTTTTTTGAAAAACTAAAACAAGAAATAAATCCAGATATAATTTTCACTCATTATCGTCATGACCGCCACCAGGACCATCGACTCATTTCAGAACTGACCTGGAATACCTTCAGGGACCACCTGATCCTCGAATACGAAATCATGAAATATGATGGTGATATCGGTAATCCGAATTTTTTCGTTCATCTGGATTGTCATACCTGTCAGAAAAAGATAACGCAGATCGAGGAGACTTTCAAATCACAATCGGGCCACCACTGGTTTAACGAGAGTGCTTTTTTTGCGTTGCTCAGGCTTAGAGGAATTGAATGTAATGCCCCGGAAAGCTATGCGGAGGGCTTTTACTGTCGCAAAATTGTGATCTGACATCTCCGAATTCTTACCTGGTCACCCACAAGCTTCAGCCAAAATTAAACCGGAGGAAGCCCAGGAATTCCTCAAGTACCGTCACCTGTATAATTTGTGTATAACGATGAGAACTCCAGCTTGGGAATACGCGAATAGCCGAATTTTGCATTTATTATATAAATTCAAGATCTATAGATATAAAAACTTTTCAACCCGTTCTATAAAAACACCCGGCTGTTGGACATGCAGCCAATGGCCGGCATTGGCAATAACGGTCAGCATAGCCTCTGGAAACAAGGCTCTCACGTCATCGATCTTGACATAGCCGGATTCTTCGCCCGCCAGAAACAAGGTTTTTCCGATAAACGCCGCACTATGCTTAACGCTGGGAAAGGCGGCGATATTGGGCGCCATCCGGTAAAAAATATCCAGATCAATGCGCCAGCAATACGCGCCATCCTTGAGGACAAGATTTTGCAATAAAAACTGGCGATAACCGAGTTCGGGTATCGCCGACGCAAGCAGTTGCTCTGCCTGTTTTCGATTGCTGATTTCATGCAGCGGCAACGCTTTTAACGCATGAATCAGGCCGTCAAAAGAGTGTGTATAGCTGACGGGGGCAATATCCACCACAATCAACTTATCCATGCGCTCAGGATGATTCATCGCGAACCACATCGCCACTTTACCGCCCATGCTGTGCCCCAGCAAACTGGCTGTAGTTAAGCCTTGTTCGTCCATAAACAACAACAGATCCTCTGACATGGCCGGATAGTCCATTACCGGATGGTGTGGCGACGCGCCATGATTACGCAAATCCAGCAGATAAACATGGAACCTGGCAGCCAGTTTTTCCGCTACCTGCCGCCAGTTACGCGAGGATGCGAAAAAACCATGCAGAATAATAATCGGAGCATCATCGGGACTGCCCAATTCTTCAAAAGTTAATTTCACGGCTTCCATTAAGCAAACACGAACAATGCGCCCATCAAGCCGCCAAAAATTCCGCCCCAAACAACAAGCCAGCCCAAATGCTCACGAATGATCGCCTGAACCATTTCCTTAACCAGTTGCGGCGTTAATTCATTGAGGCGCTTGTCAATGACTGCTTCAATTTTATCGACAATATCGACCCCAATTTTATGCGCGTCCAGACCGTGCTTGAGTGCAGCTTTAAAGCGGTCAGACTCAATCATGTCGACCAGCGTGATTTTCATTTTTTCGGTAAACGGTTCTTTTAAAGGAGCCAGGGCTTCTTCGCCGCCCATCATTAGCAACATGCCGCCAAAAGAAGAACCCATAATTGATGAAACCAGGCTTTCATAAATCCTGTCATAATCAACTGCATTCAAGAGAGGCTCCAGATTCAGCATCTTACTGCCCTGCTCTTCCTCTGTTTCAATAAATTGTTCGATATTATTTGCAGTAAAAAACTGCTGCATCATGAGTTGCTTGATTGAAAGTTTAAATTCCTCAAAGCGATTTGGTATAACCCCGGAACCATATAAAAAAGGCACCTTCTCAAACAGCATATAAATTGCCAGCCAATTGGTGACCGCCCCTGACAAGGCGAAAAAACCGATGGACTTGATCAATTCCTGTTGTAAAGGGCTTATGTAGCCGGTGGCAATGATGACAAGCGCAACAAGATTGGTAACAAAGCTTTTGTTAAAAAATTTTTTCATCGTTTTTTAATAAAAAGATCGGTAATCGTGCCTTCAATCATTTCAGCTGACAATCCCAGTGTTTCGGCCAGAGTGGGATGTGCATGAACTGTTAAGGCCAGGTCTTCGATATTGGCGCCCATTTCCAATGCCAGCACGGCTTCCGCAATCAATTCACCGGCATTGGTCCCCACGATACCCGCGCCAAGGATACGCCCGGTTTCTTTATCGGAAAGTAATTTCGTTACACCTTCCTTGCGCCCTATGCTTAAAGAACGGCCACTGGCTGCCCACGGAAAAGCCGCTTTTTCATAAGCGATGCCTTGAGCTTTGACATCATTTTCAGTTAAACCCATCCAGGCTATTTCAGGGTCGGTATAGGCCACGGAAGGAATCGTCAATGCCTGCCACTCAGTTGCCATGCCTGCAATCACTTCGGCGGCAATTTTGCCTTCATGTGTTGCTTTATGCGCCAGCATCGGGTTACCAACAACATCGCCAATTGCAAAAATATGCTTTACATTGGTGCGCTGCTGTTTATCAACACTGATAAATCCGCGTTCATCGACATTAATCCCGGCTTTATCGGCATCGAGTAAATGGCCATTAGGCCTACGCCCTACGGCAACCAGCACTTTATCGAAAATATCCGATTCCGGTGCGGTTTTACCTTCGAAGGCGACTTTCAATCCTTCTGTTAAGGGTTCGATACTTTTAACTTTAGTTTCCAGAAAGATATTGTCATAGTCTTTCTTGATTTTAACCATAAGTGGCTTGACCAAATCCTTATCGCAACCGGGGATAATTTGCTCCTGCATTTCTACAATAGTGATTTTACTACCCAGCGCGTTATAAACAGTCGCCATTTCCAGGCCAATAATACCACCACCGACTATCAACAGTTTTTTTGGAATATCTTCAAGATTGAGGGCATCGGTTGAATCCATTAACCTTGGATCATCATTCGGAAATGCAGGAATTTTTACCGGCTGGGACCCGACTGCGATAATGGCCTGGTCAAATTCTATCAGCTGAGTGTCAACTTGAACTTGCGTATCCGACACAAACCGTCCTGTACCGTTAACAACCGTCACATTGCGCTGTTTTGCCAGCGCCGCCAAGCCGGTATTAAGCTGGGAACTGATCTTGTTTTTCCAGGTGCGCAATTGTTCCAGATTAATCTCAGGTTCTGAAAAGTTAATCCCTGCCGGATTTAATTCTTTGGCTTCATTTAACACATTAGCCACATGCAACAGGGTTTTTGAAGGGATACAACCGACGTTCAAACAAACACCGCCTAATACCGGATAACGTTCAACCAGGGTCACCTGTTTACCCAAATCAGCCGCGCGAAACGCCGCTGTATAACCGCCAGGGCCACCGCCCAGCACCAGAACTTGTGTTTTCAATTGCATACCTTCAAAATTAGTAAGTTGGATTTACCCAATTATTCAATTAGCATGGGAATTTGGAAAAGTGTTTTTGATCGTTGTGACAGGCACCGCTTTCATATTTAGAGTAACTCACATCACTCCGTCATAAATTCTGTATCGGCTTTGAGTAATTCTGTAAATAACAATTTTTATATGCTGACTCAATGATGATGCAAATGCACTTCTTGCAAATGTAAACCTAATTAAACACCTTTGAATTCAAATTCCTTGAAAATTGGAATAGCTTGATCTTGGCTGTTAGTAAATTAAATTGCTGTGATCATCTTGCACCTAGATAAACGGTGCTAACCATATGATACTTGACTGCCTACGTCAACCATAGGCCATATATCAAGTAAATTGTTAACCCCCCGCCACTTATGTTCAGCTTCACATTTTACACCTGACTAATGCGAAGGAATAATAAAAGTCGGTACACAAATTTATTTTGAATAATAAAGCTTGTACACAAGAAATCTTAATATTTAATCTTTGTCATGCAATACAACTTTATCTTGAATGGAAATTCCCGGTTATCCAACCTGCATCCAGTAAAATTCCATCCTTTAGGTAACACCCAAAAAATACCCCAGTATTTTTTGACTTACACATATAGAGTCCGACGTTGGTAAAGCGACACAAAGTCCCCTCTCCCTTTGGGAGAGGGTTAGGGTGAGGGTATTACAAAGGTCGCTTTACCAACTTTGGCTCCTATAAGTCGCTCTATACACGCCATACACGACGGGATTCGGCATACAGTGCTTATAGCTGTGTTTGCGGTTTATCATTCATTCAGACAGTTGTCGTTCGGCTGTGGGAGCGATGCCCACATCGCGACTAAAGGGGAACATCTGGCGTTGAGCTAGTCGCGATGTGGGCATCGCTCCCACAAAATGCCTTGCATGTAACACTGAGTTTTTGTTGAGTAAATCGATAATGTGCCTTAAGCTTGAAATTTTAAAATCAATAAACTGATCATTTACCTTTATCGGAAAGCATTTCCAATAATGGTTCGAATTAAAAATAACCTGCACTCAACACTTATGGTTAAACTGTGACTCCTATTTACAACGCAGAAATTTCTGCCGGCTCCCTTATGCCCCTGGAGAGTCGGCGGATTGCCGCTTTGTTACTGACTCATCCCGATGATAAAGGGTGGAGACAGGCGTTAGTCGAAGACAATCTGCTGCAGAAGAATGCTCCAGCTACTGCTTTACGCCAAGCCAAATTAATCAGGAATCGTCTGAACACGCTTGATGTTACCACTTGGGAAATGATCGCCAATCGTGAACAAGAAGTTGTTATTCAGTTATTATTGGTTGCAGCAGTCACACATAGCCGACTTTTAGCGGATTTTATTTCGGATGTGTATATAGATCACCAGCGCCGATTGAACCTGGCAATCACCCCCGGTGATTGGGAAGGTTTTTTAACCGAATGCAGCCACAAAGATTCATCAGTGAATCAATGGTCAGCCTCAACGCAAGCTAAACTATTCCAAGTCATCCTTCGCATCCTTACAGAAGCCAAATATCTTGAAAGCACACGCAGCATGAAACTCACTCCGCAGTCTTTACATCCCGATGTTCGGCGTTATTTGTCAGGTCATGGAGAGTCTGCCTTAATAGAACTTTTGGAGCGTGCATAATGGCACTGTCTTTCGAGGAACGGCTCAATCAAATTCTGCCCAAAATAGGTTCTGATGAATTCCTGAACAGTAAAGGTTTAGGCAATGAAATCGGTTTCTGGATTTTCGATTACCCACCCGAACGGGAAATTGAGATGCGGGACTTTTTGACCCGAACGGTTCTTACCAGTCTTAATAAATCACAACCACCCATTCGGACAGGCGTCATTAATTTATTCGATCTTGTCATCCAGTTACTTCAGGAACGACAACTGCTCGATAAGGCTATCGACATGCAACGGACAAAAGGTGATGAAGCGGTCATGGCGGCTTTACGACCGGTGCTTAAAGAAGATAAATTGGCTCAAAAAGTGGTTACCATGGTTGATCTCGATAATATTGATCTACTTATGCTTTGGGGTGTCGGTAGCGCTTATCCTATGCTTAGAACCCACACCTTGCTGTCTGCGCTACATCCATTAATGGGCAGAACGCCTTTACTGATGTTTTACCCAGGCCGCTATGACGGCTATTCGTTGCGCCTGTTCAATAAATTATCCGAAGATCATTACTACCGCGCCTTCAGGTTGATACCTGAGGTGCAATAACCGAGAAGAAAACGACATGGAAATAAGGGAGCTGTTCACCAAGCCTATTGACCGCCCGATCAATGGAGTCATCAAGGCCGACCAATTAGATGCTGAAAGTGTCTGGCAGGAATTGGAAGAGTACGTTGTCACCAAACAGCTCACCGAATATTTTCGGAAGTTTTTCGATGCTTATCTGGCAGCCGCAGAACAGCCCAAAGACTCGACTATTACAGCACGCATGGGCGTCTGGGTATCCGGATTCTTCGGCTCAGGAAAATCACATTACATCAAAATACTGTCCTACTTGCTGGAAAATATTGAGGCCATTGACCCCAAAACCGGCAACCCTAAAAAAGCGGCTGATTTTTTTGACGAACACAAAATCAAAGACCCGCTGCTGTTGGCTGACATCCACAAAGCCATTAAAGGTACTGCTGATGTCATCCTGTTTAATATCGATGCCAAGGCCGATGCAAAATCCGACCGCGATGCCATCGTCCAGGTGTTTCTGCGGGTGTTTAACGAAAAGCAGGGACTTTGTGGTGATGCGCCCCATATTGCCGAAATGGAGCGTTATCTGATTGCCAAAGGCGCTTACGATACTTTCAAAACAATCTTTCAGGCTCGAAACGGCAATACCTGGCAACAAGAGCGTGATGCCGTGGATTTCCTGCGTGATGAGGTGATTGCCGCCTTGGCACAAGCACTCAACATGACTGAAGAATCGGCTGGACGTTGGTTTGATAACGCCCGTGATGATTACCGTATCAACATCGAAGGCTTGGCAAAACTGGTGCGTGATTATCTGGACACCAAACCCGCCGGTCATCGACTTATTTTTTTGGCTGATGAAGTTGGACAGTTTATCGGTGATAACACCCAACTCATGTTGAGCCTGCAAACCATCGTTGAACAGTTGGGTACACTGTGCCAGGGACGCGCCTGGGTTATTGTCACCAGCCAGGAAGATATTGATGCCGCCATTGGTGAGACCAACAAGGCTAAATCTCAGGACTTCTCCAAAATTCAAGGCCGTTTCCATACCCGGCTGTCTTTGTCCGGAGCCAATACTGACGAGGTCATAGGCCAGCGCTTGCTGGCTAAAACTGAGCAAGCCCATGTTGCGTTAAGGGATGTATTTGCTCAAAAGGGCGACATCATAAACAACCAGCTGTCCTTTCTTGGCAATGCTGTCAATCTTCGTGGTTACCGGGATGCCGCCGAATTTGTGGCCTATTATCCGTTTACCCCTTATCAATTTCAATTGCTGCAAAAAATCTTCGAATCGATTCGCAAAGTCGGGGCAACTGGCCAACATTTATCGCGTGGTGAACGCTCCTTACTGAATGCCTTCCAGTCAGCTGCCGTACAAAATGCCGGCAAGCCCATTAATACCTTAATACCTCTCTATGATTTTTATCCGTCCATCGACAGCTTTATTGATAGCGTCGCCAAGAGATCAATTGATCAAGCCCCCTACAACGAAGCTCTGGAACCCTACGATACCCTGTTACTTAAGGCTTTATTCCTGATTCGCTACATTTCCGAAACCATCAAGCCTACCATCGACAATCTGGCAACCCTCTGTGTTGATGAAGTGGATGCCGATAAACTCAGTCTTAAGCGCCGAATTCAGGAATCTTTAGCCAGACTGGAACAACAACAATTAGTTAGCCGTAACGGTGATCACTGGTTTTTCCTGACCAATGAAGAACGCGATGTTGCCAGAGAGTTGGGGCATGTGGACGTTTCATCAGCGGAAAGAACACGTTTGCTGTCTGAGCTGGTTTTTGAAGACATCCTCAGAGGGCAAACCAAAGTCAGGCATCGTAACACCAAAGGAGACTACGACTTTAACCGCCTGCTTGATGGTGCGCCGTGGAAAACGGCTAATCATACGCTAACGCTGGAAATCCTCAGCCCCTTGGGTGATGACTACGAACGGATGCACGAGGCCACTTGCATCATGCGCAGTAGCGAGTCAACGGGTCGAGCGATCATCCGCATGGCAGAAGGCCAACGGCTCTACGAAGAACTCACGCTTTATCTGCAAATTGAAAAATACATCATCAGTCCTAAAGCCGGACAGGCAACGCCGTCATTAAAACGTATCCTGGCTGACCGTAAAGAAGAAAACCGTGATCGAAAACTGCGTTTGGTCGAACAACTCAGCCATCTGATGACCACTGGAGATTTTTATGTGTTGGGGCAAAAGCCCGGCATTAAAGCCGGATTGCATCCGGCCAGCCTGCTGGATGAAGTAGTCAATTATTTAATTGCCAACACCTACAGTAAACTGCCTTATCTTAAATACCGCACACCAGACCCCATTGCAGAAATCAAAGCCGTTCTTTCCGGCGGTGATATTAAGCCGCTCTTGCAAGACACCCGGAACGAAGAACTTAACCCACTGGCAGTCAACGAACTGCGTCAATACCTGTTACTGGCAGCCTCAGAAAAGCGCGTGTTATTGTCCGATATAATCGACCGATTTACCGGTATTCCCTGGGGCTGGAAACCGGAATGGGAAATTGTCTTGCTGCTTGCCAAGCTTTATATGGCCGGTGAGATTAAATTGATGCTCGAAGGCGCTGACATTGAACCAAAAGCTGCCATAGACCCCTTAACCAAATCGGTTCGATTTAAACAGGTTTCCCTACTCAAACGCAAACAACCACCTCCCGAATTGCTCAAACGCGCACGGGAATTGCACCGTGAACTGTTTGCCAAATTACCCAGAGAAGAGGAAGACGGCTTAATTACCGATACGCGTGACAGTTTCACTACGTGGCAAAATGAACTTAAAAACTACAGTCATGCCGCAACCAGTAAATATTACCCCGGCAAAACAGTGATTGACCAAGCCATTAACCGCATTGGTAAACAACTGGCTATTCGGGACAGTTACGAATTCATTGAAACCTTGCTTGCAGGCAAAGACGACTGGTTAGACCTGAGTGATGAGATTCACGATGTCATTAGCTTCTATAAAACCCAAATAACCACCTGGCAACGGCTGTTGGAGGCCATGACTGCCTTTACCGACAACCACGAAGCCCTGCAACAGGACATTAACGCCGCCAATGCCCTCAAGGAATTAATAGCCATTCGAGATAATCCTGCGCCCTACAGTCAAATTAACCGTATTGATCCATTATTAAATACCGTTGAAACCGTTAACGAACACCTGGCAGCCACTGAAAGAGAAATCGCGTTACTAGCCATTGAGCAGAAACTGGCCGAAATTGAAACAGCACTGGATCACGTTAAAGCCAATGCTGACTTACGCAATAAAGCCTTGCACCCCATGCAGCAACTCAAAATCAGTATTGCCGGACTAAGCAGTATTCCCCAAATCCGCTACTTGGCTGAACGGGCAGGAACTCATTTAGATACAGCAATGGATAATATTGCTGCTGCGCAAAAACAGCCTACTCCCGGCATCAAAGAACCTGGCGCTGGCAATACGGGTACGACGCCACAAAAACCCGTTAAAGTGATTCGCGCCCAAGAGCTAAGCAACAAAACTTATCTGGAGACAGAAGACGAAGTCGATGCTTACCTGACCAAGTTAAGGAAGGCCTTAGTAGCCGTCCTGCAAGAAGGCAAAAAAGCCCGGATTCAATAACTTTACTTTGTCAGATTACATGATCATTTTTCCCAAGATCGTCATTCCGGCAGGGATTGCCGGAATCCAAGGCCCATGGATGGATTTAAGCTTGCCATCCATGGCGATGGATGCCCGCTTCCCGGCGGGCATGACGAGCTTGCGGATAATCTAGAAAAGTGGAATGAAAAGAGTTAAACACTCTAAACGTTGAACTTGAACATTCTAAAGCGGATAATTTGTTGAAAATTTCAACAACTGAGGAGACAATCATGGCTACTGTCAATTTCAGCGTCCCTGACGATGTTAAAGAAGCGTTTAATATCGCTTACCAAGGACAAAACAAGAGTGCCGTTATTGCCGAACTGATGCGCGAAGCAGTTGAACGTGCCCAGCGCAAACAACGCAGTCACGATGCGATTGCAGGTATACTGGAACGGCGCAAGCATGCTCCGGCAATCACCGAAGAAGAATTTCGTGCAGCACGGGAAGAAGGCCGTCCATGATTTTGGTGGTCGATGCTAGCGTAGCAATTAAATGGTTCTTTCAGAACCGGGATAATGAAACTGATTGCGACTTGGCATTGACCATTTTGGAAAGTGTGGACGCGGGGCGAATCCAACTGGTACAACCGCCGCATTTTATTGCGGAAGTGGCAGCTGTACTTGCCCGCGAAAAGCCCGGTGAAGCCCAAGATGATCTATCTGATTTGTTGTGCGTCGAATGTCACATCACCCAAGAGCCAGAGATTTATACAACAGCAATCGATCTCTCCATTCGTTATCGGCATCATTTGTTCGATACCTTATACCACGCCGTTGCCTTACACACACCCGGCTCAAAATTCATTACTGCCGATGATGCTTACTACCGCAAAGCACAAGGCATGGGTCATATTGTTCGTTTGCAGGATTATGCTATATGAACAAAGCCAAATTCAAATCCTGCGCCTCACAATCATGCAAAGATTAACTGGAGAAATCGCCATGAACCCGGAAAGACTCGTTTTCAATGATACTCCGGCATTCATTCCGGTACCGGAAGCGCTGCAACATCGCAAAGTTGAAGTAATCCTTTGTCCATTGGATGAGGACGCCGAGATCGTCGAAGCGCCAACATCCACATGGACAGATTTTTTCAAGCAATTCAGCCGTCAGGTTGACGATGCAACGCCTTGTGCGCGGGAAGAATTGTATGCCGACCGTTTGCGTTGATACCAACATCTGGATTTATGCGCTCAGTGTCCCAAGTGCTGGAGATTTAAGTAAACATCAACTTGCACAAAGTAGCATTCAGACTGCCGGAAAAATCACCCTTACGGCGCAAACTATCAAGCATCAACAACAGATTGACGGCCTTCGCATCATTAACCCTTTTAAATAAAATCACGGATGAACAAAGCCAAACTCAAAGCCTACGCCCCACAAGCCCGTAAAGACTTTATTGCTGCGGTTACTGCCCGTGCCCATCGCATCGGACTGGCAGAAAAGAACGGTTCTGTGGCGATTGAGCCCGCCGAAAAGAGTGGTGATTTCGTCATCATTGCCGGACAGTCCTGGCCTGCCAAGATCAGCCAGCAGCGCGATAACCTGATTGCCCTTATTGAGAAAGATGGCTTTAGCCAAACCATGGAAGCGGTGGCTTACACCTGGTTCAACCGCTTTGCCGCATTGCGTTATATGGAAATCCACGATTACCTCGGCCACGGTTATCGGGTGCTTTCCAGTCGAGAAGGCGGCTTGCCGGAAATACTAAACGCTGCGCCGGAATTGGCACAAAACCGCGAACTCCCAGATCTTAATCCGCAACAGGTCATTGAACTCAAACTGGCCGGTGATCAAGACGGCGAACTGTATCGCTTAACGCTGATTGCTCAATGTAATGCCCTGTCCAAGGTCATGCCATTTCTGTTTGAACGCATCGACAATGAAACCGAACTGCTACTGCCCGATAATTTATTGCTGACCGATTCAGTTATCGCCAAACTGGTCACAGCAATCCCGGAAGAAGACTGGAGCCAGGTAGAAATCATCGGCTGGCTGTATCAATTTTACATCAGCGAGAAAAAGGATCAGGTCATCGGCAAGGTGGTTAAGTCTGAAGATATTCCCGCCGCCACCCAGCTGTTTACGCCGAACTGGATTGTAAAATACCTGGTGCAAAACAGCATCGGGCGTTTGTGGTTGATGGCAAAACCAACGTCTGATTTGAAAAATCAATGGGAATACTACATTGAACCTGCCGAGCAAACGCCTGAAGTACAAGCGCAATTAGACGCGCTTATTGCCGCGCGAATCGCGGAAGACGAAAAAACAAATTTGAAAAGGAGTGATTGATAAATGCCTGAAATATGTCGTTTTCTTGGAATAGTGATTAGCAAACTCTTAACGTCATTGATGGACATCTACCCGCAAAAGTGCGAGGTTTGGTTGAAGAATGGGCGGAATTACATCAACTTGAATTGATGACAATGTGGGATACCAAAGAATTTCATAAACTTAACCCTTTAGTTTAGGCAAAAATAATGATAGCAATTACAGAAGCGAACTACCAAAGTGGTTACCAAATTAAATTGAAGTTCAACACAGGTGAAGAAGGCGTGGTCGATTTGTTGGATCTTATCGAACGTTACAATGTTGCTGCGCCTTTAAAAAATGTGCGCGAATTTCAACAATTTTATCTTGATGAATGGCCGACGCTTGCCTGGTCATGCGGGTTTGATGTCGCTCCTGAAACGCTCTATGAACGAGCCACAGGCAACAGAGTGCCTTGGTGTGAAACACAAGATTAGGAAAAACCCATGCTGACAATAGAACTAGACAACGAAACCGAGCATGCCTTGCAAGAGCTGGCGCTACAGCAAGGTAAAACGTCGGAACAATGGTTAAAAGAAGTCACTGACCAATTCGTTCAAGTACAAACTCGCCGACAAGAATTTCCCGACCTTACAGAATTTCACAAGACTTTACCGATGCAAGAAGTCAGTGCAGGGGAGTTTTGCCATGCGATGCGTGACGGAGATCGCTACTAATGCAATATGTAGACACCAGCGCTGCGCTGGCTCCCAAGCTCCTGCCTGGGAACCCAGATAGCGAAGCTCTTGCTTCGCGAGACAAGAAGCTAGAGCTTCTTGCACCGAATTCCCAAGCTGGAGCTTGGGAACTAGCAAGCTGGAGCTTGGGAACTAGCAAAACTACTACTAGCCAAGAGGACATAATCATGGACCACGCCCGGTTAATTTATGAAGACACACCCGCTTTTATTCCCGTACCAAAAGAAATGCAACACCGCAAAACAGAAATTACTTTTTTGCCGATGGATGATGAACTGGCACCAGAATCATCCACTACACCACAAACCACAGTAGAGCCAAGTAAATCATCTGCACTACATCCAGTCGAGTTAGCTGAAGTCAGAGACGTACTATTGTCTGATGAGTTTTTTGCATCTTTAGAAAAGGTAGAAACCAAAAACCCAAGATCACTGTTGGAACTCATCGGCAAAGGTCAAGGTTGTTTTAAAAATGCAGCTGAAGTTGACGCGTTTATCCGTGCGGAGCGTGATGCGTGGGACAATTAAGGCAAGCCTTGCAAGGGCGGAATGTTTATTTAGATGCCAACATTTTTATTTATACCCTCGAAGGAATGGAGCCTTGGGCTAATTTATTATCAGACGTTTTCGCGGGTTTAACCACAGGTGAATTGTCGGCTGTTACCTGCAGTTTAAGTTTGTCTGAATGTTTGGTAATGCCATTTAAGCAAAACAAAAATGATTTAGTCGCCGTTTATCGTGAGGCACTCTTACCTGGTCATTATTTAACGATTGCGCCTATTGATGACAGAGTATTAATCTCAGCCGCAAACATTCGCGCCCAAACCGGTTTAAAACTTCCCGATGCCATTCACGCCGCGACAGCCTTAATGCAACAATGCACAGCACAGCTCACCAACGACACAGGCTTTAGCCGCGTACCGGGCATCGAATTGTTTTTATTGTCTAACTGGATTTCCTCACCATGCTAAACCCCGAAACCATCACCGTCCTGGATCCCGCTTGTGGTTCGGGACATATCCTGGTGGAAGCCTATGAGGTGTTGAAGGCAATTTACCTGGAGCGTGGTTACCGGATGCGCGATATTCCGCGCCTGATTCTGGAAAAGAATCTTTATGGCCTGGACATCGACGAACGCGCCGCGCAATTGGCAGGTTTTGCGTTATTGATGAAAGCTCGTGCCGATGATAGGCGGTTGCTGGATAATCCGCCCAAGCTCAACGTGCTGGCTTTGCAGGAAAGTCCTAAAGCAGTTGAGGGACAAGGGTTTAGGGGCGAGGGGTTAGGCACGAGTGATTTTGACGCATTGTTGCCATTTCTAAGCCCTCGTCCCTCGTCCCTCGTCCCTAATCCCTATAACCTCATCCCTATCTTGCTGGACACCTTTGCACATGCTAAAACCTTCGGCTCACTGATTCAAATTCCATCCGATTTGAATGCGCAACTGCCAGCGATGGACGCCGGTTTGCAGTTGGCCATTCAGAGTGGCGACCTGCTTGCTCAAGAAGCGGCATTAAATCTGTTGCCTTTGGTGCGGCAGGCGCGGATTTTGGGGATGCAGTTTGATGCAGTAGTGGCGAATCCGCCATATATGGGCGGCAAGGGGATGAATCCGGCGTTGAAGGATTATGCTAAACGTGAGTTTCCTGATAGTAAATCTGATTTGTTTGCCATGTTTATAGAGCGCGGATTTGAGTGGTGCAAATCGTCTGGCTTTAACAGCATGGTGACTATGCAGAGCTGGATGTTTTTGTCGTCGTTTGAGGCGATGCGAGAAAAATTATTGAAAGAACGAACGCTATCGTGCATGGTTCACATGGGAAATGGCGTGATGGGCATTGCTTTTGGAACTGCCGCGACAATTTTTATTAATAAGCATATAAATGACTACGCGGGAAATTTTTCATATTGCGATAATAGCGATTTAAATGTGCAAAATATACCTTCGCATTTCCCTGTTCAAAATGAACGATTAAAAATTGCTAAGCCAGATGACTTCAAAAATATTCCAGGTAGTCCAGTTGCATACTGGATTTCTCAAAACATAAGGGAAACTTTCAAGTTTGGAAAAATTTCGAAGTATGCTGAGCCGGCGGGGCGGTGCAAAACCACACAAGATGATCTCTATGTGAGGAATGTGTGGGAAGTAAATTCTAAAATGGTTAATGACAAATGGAAGTTTTTATTTAAGGGTGGTAAATCGGTTAAGTATTATGGCAATAAAGATTACGTTATAGACTGGTCGCCAGAAGCAAGGTTTTTTTATAGTAGAACTGGAGGCTTGCCTCATGAAAGATATTGGGGAAAAGAAGGTTTAACTTGGACTTTTGCAACATCTAGTGAGACTCTCGCTTTCAGATTTAAAGATCAATCCTCTCAATATAGTACGGTCTCCCCAACAATAGTATTTACCGATTCATCAAAATTATTTGTGTCGTTATGTCTTTTGAATAGTATTGTTGCAGATAAGCTACTCAAGATACTTAACCCTACGCTTGGACTTAACATTGGAGATGTTTTAAACATTCCAATTGACAATATCAGCCAAGACGATTTCAAACTTCTTGAAAAGAATGGAACTGAATTAACTGATATAGCCAAACTTAACTGGGATTCTTATGAAACTTCGTGGAGCTTTTTAACAAACCCACTTATCAGCACTCAGCAAAAAACATTAAAAGCTTGTTATTTGCAATGGCAAACGCTAAATAGCCAATCCTTCGCAAAAATGCAAAGTATTGAAGAAGCAAATAATCGCCTCTTCATTAAAGCCTACGGCCTGCAAGTCGAACTCTCACCCGAAGTTCCCGAAGAGCAAATCACCCTCGCCCGCGCCGACCGTGAAAAAGACAGCCAACGGCTTATTTCCTATGCCATCGGCTGCATGATGGGGCGTTACCGGCTGGATAAGCCGGGGTTAATTTATGCACATGCGGGGAATGTTGATTTCAACAAAATTTATAACGGAGGGAATAGGGATGAGGGACGAGGGGCGAGTGAAATGTTACCAAGACCTGATTGTTTGGCAGAAAGCAATGGAGTTGGTCGAGCTAGTGTATCGAATGACCAAAGTATTTCCGAACGAGGAACGCTATGGATTAAGCAGCCAGATTCAACGGGCGGCGGTGTCGATACCCTCGAATATCGCGGAGGGACATGCGAGACAGAGCCGTGCAGAATACCGGAATTTTCTATCCATCGCACAGGGTTCGAGAGCGGAAGTGGAGACTCAAACGCTGATAGCAGTACGTTTAGGTTATGTAACAGCAGCCCAGACCAAGGAAATAATGTCCTTGCTAGAAGAACTATCGAAAATGCTCAATGCACTGAGAACCAAACTAACCTCTCATCCCTAAACCCTAATCCCTTCCTTCCTGACGCCGACGGCATTGTGCCGGTTACCGATGAACTCTGGTTTGAAGACGACGCCGCCAACCGTATCGATGAGTTTTTGCAGGCGGCTTTTTTAGGGGTGAGGGATGAGGGGTTAGTGGCTAGGGAACAGGGTTTAGAGGGCAATGAAACATTGGCTACCCCCTCGCCCCTAACCCCTAATCCCTCTAACCTACAATGGCTGGCAGAAAGCCTAGGTCAAAAAGGCAATGAAACCCCACAGGAGACCATTCGCCGCTATATTGCCGGCAGCTTTTTCAAAGATCACCTGCAAACCTACAAAAAACGCCCGATTTATTGGTTGTTCTCCAGCGGTAAACAAGGTGCATTTCAGGCCTTGGTTTACTTGCACCGTTACAATGAAAGCACACTCGCCAGAATGCGCGCCGAATATGTCGTGCCTCTCACCGGCAAAATCCAGTCCCGCATCGAGATGCTGGAAAAAGATGCCGCTGCCGCCTCATCCAACGCAGCCCGCAGCAAGTTGAACAAGGACATCGAAAAGCTCAAGAAAAAACACGTCGAACTCCTCGCCTACGACGAAAAACTCCGCCATTACGCCGACCTACGCATCCAGCTCGACCTGGATGACGGCGTAAAAGTAAACTACGGCAAGTTTGGCGATTTACTGGCGGAAGTGAAGGCGGTGACCGGAGGTACAGGCAATGATTGAAAAAATCCAAATCAAAAACTTTAAGTCGTTAGGCGATGAAGTTAGTTTGCCAATGGCAAAATTCAATTGCCTAATCGGCATGAATGGTTCTGGCAAAAGCACAGTGCTACAAGCACTTGATTTCATTTCTCAGATTATGATCGGTCACGTTCAAGAATGGCTGGATAGCCGCAGCTGGACCATCCATGATCTGAGCAGCAAGTTGCGTAAAGAGAGATATATTCTCCTTGCTGTACACTTTAAAACCTCAGACGGGCAAAAACTGATGTGGCATGGGTTTTTTAATAGGAATGAATTGCGATGCACCGGCGAGTTAGTCAAACTGAATGGAGATAAAATTTTTGAATCGGACGGGCGGCATTTCCGACTCGAAGCGCAGCCCTGGCAAGGAATTGCCTTTAATTATCAAGGCTCTTTACTTTCTGTGTTGAAGGACTCCGAATTGTCTGTACCGGTACTGGAATTCCGTGATGCAATGCGGCGCATACGCTCGCTGGAGCTGCTTTCACCGCAACTAATGCGTAAAAGCGCACGTATTAACGATGTGGATATCGGCGCAGGTGGGGAAAAATTGGCTGGTTACTTGCACGGTATCAAAGGGGAGACCAGAAAAAAATTGGTCGAGTTGTTGAAAGCTTTTTATCCCAAACTCGAAGATTTCAAGGTGACAAATCAGCGTGCCGGTTGGAAAAAGTTATCGGTAATCGAACAATATGAAGGGCATCGCTTGGAAACGGAAGCCACACATCTCAGCGATGGCTTATTGCGGATTCTTGCCGTCCTTGCGCAATCGGGTTCTGATCGTTCATTGATCTTGCTCGATGAAATCGAGAATGGTATTAATCAGGAAATCATCGAAAAACTGGTTGATACCTTGGTAACCAGTCCGCAACAGATACTGGTCACCACCCATAGTCCATTGATTCTGAATTTTCTTGATGACGAAGTGGCACGCGAGGCGGTTCAGTTCATCTACAAGACACCGCAGGGTGAATCGCGCATACGGCCTTTCTTTGAGATTCCTCGCATCGGCGAGAAGCTGAGTTATATGGGTCCGGGTGATGCCTTTGTGGATACCAATCTGGAAGCTTTGACAGAAGAATGTATCGAATTGGATCGTTCCGACAAAAGCCCCCGTTTGGAAGAAATTGAATGATATTGGTGTTAAGTGGAGAAGGTCCAACTGATTTAGGCTCTTGCACCAATTCTCTCGGACAATGTTGCGGCGATGACTTAGCCATCGGGCCTTTAACCGTATTGATTGACCAAATAATCACCCGATTGCAAGGGCGCTCAGTGTTGGCAAATCGGGATCGGCTTTATTACGTAAGCGAATCAAAACTTCGGGAGCGTGCTAAAGCACTCCCAGGTCGGCTAAAACCAGCTCGAAGCAAAAAGAGAGAGGCTGAAACAGGCTATTTCTTTGGCAATGCTGTAGCCCTTGGTGTAATTGCAAAAGAACTTGAGACCGAAACCGGACAAAACGCAATCGCTGTTCTGCACCGTGACTGCGACTCTACACGTTCCGGCCAAGCTGGGATGTGGAAAATTAAACATAACTCTATGCTTGATGGATTTAAGTTTACCCGATTTTCACAGGGTGTGCCGATGCTACCCAAGCCAACCTCGGAGGTTTGGTGGCTTTGCGCTGCACAGCAACAATCCTATCAGCATTGTTCACAGCTCGAAGATTTGCCCGGCAATCAGGCTTCTCTAAATCATCCAAAGAAAAAACTGGAACAAGTATTTGGCGGACACAAAACCGCAGCCGAACTTTGCGAATGGCTTGATGAAAATCCTTTTGATTTTGACCGTGCCGAATCAATGCCGAGTTTTAAAGCATTCGAGGTTGAGCTCGAACGTGTGGTTAACGAGTTGATACATTAAGGAACCCTATTTTGAGCCTACAACGCATCACCGATTCCCTGGCTGTCTTGTTTGCCTCGCATCCTATTGTGTTTTGGCATGATTCGGAAGGTGAATTTTCAGCAACGCTGGATAATCTTGCCCTGGATAATATCAATCTTGTCCGTTTGCAGGAGACACCGGCGCTACAAATCAAAATGGCTATTGAACGCCAGCCTGAGCAGCGTTGGCTGTTTTATAGCACTCAGCCGGAACCGGACCCTGATAAAGATTGGTTATTGGATATTCGCTTACGCAGTAAATCCTTTAAAGCCGATTCGACCTCAATCTTGCTGGATGATTTAGGTCTGGTTTCGCAAACTTTACGCGGGCATTTAAAAGAGCGAGCCAAGTTCCTACGCGCTAAAGAACGGGTTGAACGCTTAAGGCGTCTGGTGGCCGCCAGCGATAATGCAGACGACCTTGACCGGAAAATGTTGGCGGTTTTAACCCGTGCCGACCAGCCTGAATTGTTCTCTATTCTGCAACGCTTGTTTGCAACCTTGGTTGTTGATGGCGAAGTTAATCTCAATGCTCAGCCGAAAATCTGGCAGGACATCATCGCTAACGATCTGGAGGATGCCTTTTGGCTATTGGCAAAAACACAGCTAGGTTATGCCGAGACTGAACCGGGTTTGCGTGATTTATTGTTCCGTATTCTGGTGACTGATTTTTCTCGTTCATTCATGGATGAGCCCGCTGAAGCATTGAAGCATTTTATACTGCCTGAACGTAACCTCACCGCTAATGCTTCGGTGTTTGCTTCGCGATGGCGATCTGATTTAGCGCACTTTACCAGTTACAATCTGATTACAGCGGTGGTTGGACGTGACTTAGGGTTGGCTCATTTATTAGGTGGACTCTCGGCTGAGGACTTATCCGAGGTGATGACGTTTGAAGAAGTTGAACGCCGTATCATCAGTGATTTGAAGGATAGGGTTCTAGGTGCTGCGGGAGCCGCGATGGATTCTGTACTGACGCTGATTGCGCTGCGCAGGGATGGGCATTGGGCTAATCAAATTCTGGCTAATGCCAATGATGTGAACCGTGCTTTGGCTGCCAGTTATGATGCGTTGAAAGCCGCGACACATTTTTTAACCTTAAAGGATCAGCACAGGGAAGGTTTTAGTTTTGCTTCAAGTGCGGCGGGGTTTTCTACTTATCAAACAGAGTTATATCGATTTGATCAACTCTATCGACACTTTAACCGCGCTACCGAATTTGTCGAGCCTATGGGTTGGGCGGTTTTGCATGAATTAAAGCAACGTATTGAAGCGGCTTATTCAGGCTGGTTTATCCCCCAGTTAAGTTCGGCTTGGGGTAAGATTCTGGAAGGTGAGGCTGGATTGCTGTCATCCTGGCGGATACCCGGCGTCATAAATCAGCAGAACTTTTTTGATAAGGTTGTATTGCCTTTGTCTGACGGTGGCACTAAACGGGTATTTGTCATCATTTCCGATGCGTTTCGTTTCGAGGTGGCAGAGGAGCTGGTTCAGATTATCAATAGTAAGAGCCGGTTTAAAGCGGTACTTTCCAGTCTATTAGGGGTATTGCCCAGTTATACCGGTTTGGGCATGGCATCACTGTTACCACATCAAACCTTGGCGTATAAAATTAACAGCAGTCTGGAACTGATGGCCGATGGCAAGCCGGTATCGACCATGGAACAACGCAGCGCTTATTTAGCGGCGTATTCCGGGGCTGCCATTAAAGCCGAAGATTTGTTGGCAATGGGTAAAGATAAAGGCAGGGAATTCGTTCGTGAACGCCGGTTGATTTATATTTACCATGACCGTATTGATTTGATTGGCGATAAACAGTCTTCCGAGACCAAGACTTTTGAGGCCGCCGCCGATACTGTCATTGAGCTTGCCCAATTGGCCGGTTTTATCGTCAATAGTCTGAATGGCTATAATGTCCTGGTAACTGCCGATCATGGTTTTATGTACCAGGAATCGGCGTTGGAAGAAGCCGATAAATCAACACTTTCTGAAAAACCGGAAGGGACGTTAGTGGCGAAAAAACGTTATTTATTGGGGCAAGGTATCGGTTGCAATGCTAAAGCCTGGTCTGGAAACACCGCATTGACGGCTGGGACTGAACCAGAAGGCAGTCTCGATTTCTGGATACCTAAAGGCGCAAACCGGTTTCATTTTAGCGGTGGCGCACGATTTGTTCATGGTAGTGCCATGCCTCAGGAAATAGTGGTTCCGGTGATTGCAATCCGTTCAACAGAATCGGCGTTAGCCAAAACCAAGGTAGTTAGTATCAGTTTGCTGGGGGCATCCAACAAGGTGGTTACCAATACTCAACGTTTTGAGTTTATCCAGAATGAAGCCGTTTCCGAGCGTGTATTACCTCGCGCATTAGTGATCTCTTTGCGTGATGGTGACCAGCCTATCAGTAATGAACAGACCGTCACCTTCGATAGCAGCTCGCAACTGCTTGATGAACGCAAACGTTCGTTGTTGCTAACGGTGTTGTCGGGTTCTTATGACCGTAACAAAGACTATTATCTGGTTGCCCGTGATGCAGCAACCAAGGTAGAAGTGCTGCGTGCGCCAGTGAAAGTTGATCTGGCCTTCAGTAACGATTTTTAGGATGGATGATGAACGACACTGTAAACGCTGCCGATAGGGACAGAAGTCTGGATACCTTATTAAACCAAAGTTTTGCCGGTAAAGTCGTGCGCAAGGATTTAACCAAGCTGATCAAGGAAGGCGCCAATGTGCCGGTTTATGTGCTGGAATATTTGCTTGGGATGTATTGTGCCAGTGATGATGAAGAAACCATTCAGGCAGGCTTGAAGAACGTTAAGCGCATTTTGGCGGATAACTATGTCCGGCCTGATGAAGCCGAGAAGGTCAAATCCAAAATCAGGGAAAGTGGCAGTTACAAGGTGATTGATAAAGTCACCGTTAAGCTTAATGAACGGCGTGATGTCTATGAAGCCATCTTGTCCAATCTGGGTGTCAAAGGCGTTGAAATTTCTGACCGCACCGTTAAAGATTATGAAAAACTGTTGGCCGGGGGTATCTGGTGCATTATTACTCTGAAGTATTATTTTGAAGAGGGTCAGGCCGGATCGCCTTTTCAAGTCACTGAATTAAAACCCATCCAAATGCCGAATATGGATATGGACGTCTTGTTTGAAGGGCGCAAAGCGTTTGATAGTAAGCAATGGCTGGATGTGTTGCTGCGTTCCACCGGCATGGAACCAATGCATTTTAATGAACGGGCAAAATGGCATCTGCTGGCACGGATGATTCCCTTCGTTGAGAATAATTATAATGTCTGCGAATTGGGTCCACGCGGCACCGGAAAAAGTCATATTTATAAGGAAGTCAGCCCCAACAGTATTTTGATTTCCGGTGGTCAAACAACCGTCGCCAATCTTTTTTATAATCTGGGCAGGCAATCGATTGGTCTGGTTGGCTTATGGGATGTCGTGGCTTTCGATGAAGTGGCCGGTATCTCGTTTAAGGATAAAGACGGCATCCAGATTATGAAAGACTTTATGGCCTCCGGTTCATTCGCCAGAGGCCGCGATTCGATTGTGGCTTCCGCCAGTATGGTGTTTGTCGGCAATATCAATCAATCCGTTGATACCCTGGTTAAAACCAGTCACTTATTAACGCCCTTTCCGGATGTGATGATTGATACCGCGTTTTTTGACCGATTCCATGCGTATATTCCCGGCTGGGAAATTCCCAAAATGCGGCCGGAGTTTTTTACTAATCAATATGGTTTGATTGTCGATTATCTGGCCGAGTTTATGCGGGAAATGCGTAAACGCAGTTTTTCCGATGCCATCGATAAATATTTCAAGCTGGGCAATAACCTGAATCAACGCGATACCATTGCTGTCAGGCGCACGGTATCGGGTTTATTAAAGCTGCTCTATCCCCATGGTGAATACGACAAGGCAGCCGTGGCTCAATGCCTTGAGTATGCGCTGGAAACCCGTCGCCGCGTTAAGGAACAATTAAAAAAGATCGGCGGCATGGAGTTTTTCGACGTGCATTTCAGCTATATCGATCAGGACACCATGGAAGAGAAGTTTGTGAATGTCCCCGAGCAAGGAGGCGATAAGCTGATTCCGGAAGGTACTTTAAAGCCGGGTGTATTGCATACCATTTCCCAAGGGGTAAAAGGTCATTTGGGCCTGTTCAGAATTGAAACCCAAATGACAGCGGGTAATGGTAAACTGAATCTTTCCGGTTTTGGCAGCAACACCCAGGCTAAAGAAGCCATTAAAGTTGGATTTGATTTCTATAAAGGCAATATTTCCAGAGTCAGCGGTTCGGCAAAAGCCGCAGATCACGACTATCATTTGCATCTAATCGAATTGCACAACAGCGGCCCCTCGCAGAGTTTAACTATGGCGGGGTTTGTTGCCTTTTGCTCAGGCGTTCTTAATAAATCGATCCAAAGTCAGATGGTTATTCTAGGCACCATGACGCTAGGCGGAAATATTATCCCGGTTGAAAATTTGGCGGAAACCCTGCAAATGGCGTTTGATTCCGGAGCCAAACGCATATTATTACCGATGGCCAGTGTCAGTGATATTCCAACCGTCAGAGGCGAATTATTCGCCAAATTCCAAACCAGTTTTTATTCTGACCCGGTTGATGCTGTGTTTAAGGCGCTGGGGGCTGAGTAATTTGAGCAAAATAGTGCACAAGCCATGGAACTCCACTCACTATCACGAAAACTGAACGAATCGGTGATGTGCCGTTTACGGTGAGATATGAGTTAGCGTGCAAAGTCTCACCGCCATTAATTTAAGCCCTCTTTCCATAGGTTTGTCTGTTGCGTGTGATTTCACTAACTTTATAGCAGTGGTACAAAGCCAGCACACTTACGCATACTGCCCCGCGCACCATGCAGATGACCATGCCCACTGAAAATTGTAGCCGCCCAGCCAGCCGGTAACATCGACCACTTCACCGATGAAATAAAGCCCGGGAACCTTTTTACTTTCCATTGTTTTAGAAGAAAGTTCATCACAGTCTACGCCGCCCACAGTAACTTCAGCGGTACGATAACCTTCGGTGCCGTTGGGTTTAATTGTCCACTTGTGCAACTGATCTGCAACCTGTTGAATCTGACGGTCAGATAAATCGGGCATCGAAATGTTCAATAACTCATCAGGCAGCAAACAGCTGATCAATCGTTTGGGTAAATAGCTATCCAAAATCGTTCTTAAGGTGTTCTTTAATTTTTGCTGGCGTAAGGATTTCAGCTCAGTTTCTAAATTAACCTGGGGCAACAGGTTTATCACCACGGCTTCTCCTGCCCGCCAGTAGGATGAAATCTGCAAAACAGCAGGGCCGCTCAGTCCACGATGTGTAAACAAAATATTTTCATTAAAAATCTGCCGTTTATTGCTGACGATGCAAGGCACGGCAATGCCTGATAAAGGTGAAAATTTTTCCTTATCTTCCGGTTGCAGGGTAAAAGGCACCAGACCTGCGCGGGTTGGCAATACATTAATGCCAAATTGCCCTGCTATTTTGTAACCCAGCGGCGTGGCGCCCATTTTCGATATTGATAATCCGCCTGTCGCAATGACTAAAGACTGGCCAATTACAGTACCATGATCGGTTTTCAGCTGAAACCGATTAGTTACCTGCTCAATGCTTTCTATATGGGTGTTCAGTTGCACGACCACGCCGGCATCAGCGCATTCAGCCAGCAACATATTTAGAATATCTTTAGCACTATCGTTGCAAAACAACTGGCCGTGATCTCTTTCATGGTAGGGGATTTGATAGCGTGAAACTAAAGCCAGAAAATCCCACTGGCTATAACGGCTGAGTGCAGACTTGCAAAAATGCGGATTGTTTGAAATAAAGTTATCGGGATCGATAGCATGATTAGTGAAATTACATCGGCCGCCGCCGGACATCAGAATTTTTTTTCCGGCCTTGTTGGCATGATCCAGAACAATCACTTTCCGGTCCCGCTTGCCCGCTTCAATAGCACACATCAAACCCGATGCGCCTGCCCCGATAATGATGACATCGGTTTCAGTCATGACCGCACTCACACAAAAAGTGTCAACTATACTCCACATTGCTTTAATCTCTGTAACTGATGCTATGCGTGACCAATGGGAAGGTACGAATAACGTGTGACATCGATCTATAAAACTAAAAAAAGTGATAAATCAGTAAAACTCATAGGCTGACTGCTGTTTTTTTGTATAATCAAACGCTTTACCGGTTGTTATTCAACAATGCAAACTCCCTTTAAGACGATAGGTATCATAGGCAAACCCAGTGACCCAGGCATTGCTGAGACTTTGAACGGGCTTTACGATTATTTAACACAACATCAATATACCGTTTATGTTGCTGAAGATAGTGTAGATTTTATTAAATATCAATCTGTTGACTCGTATTCGATAGAAACATTGGGACAGCATTGTGATCTGGTCATCGCTGTGGGGGGTGATGGAACTTTTTTAGCCGCCGCCCGCGCCATCGTCGAAGATGACATTCCTTTAATCGGCATTAACCTGGGACGCGTAGGTTTTCTTGTCGATATATCTCCTAACGAACTGCCGGCAAAATTGCACCACATCCTTCAAGGCCACTACACGCAAGAGAAACGCTATTTATTGCGGGCGAAAATCATCCGCGACAACCAGGTTATTCACGAAGAAACCGCCGTCAATGAAGTGGCTATCCATCGCTGGGTAACGCCCAGCATGATTGAAATCGTGACAAAAATTGATAATGTTTTTTTAAATTCACAACGCTCTGACGGCTTGATTATTTCCACGCCGACCGGATCAACAGCCTATTCCTTGTCAGCCGGTGGTCCGATTCTGTATCCTTCATTAAACGCCCTGGTATTGGTGCCGCTGAATCCTCATACTTTTTCAAATCGCCCGATAGTGATTCATGATTCTGCTGAAATTGAAATCAGCTTTTGCCAAACCAAACAAATCAATGCCCTGGTGACTTGTGATCATATTGAAATTCCTGACGTATTGATCAGCGACAAGATTTTGATTAAAAAAGACCCAAAACCGATTAGAATTTTGCATCCTGAAGATCATGACTTCTTCCAAATCCTCAGGAACAAATTAAACTGGAGCAGCGGCAATCACAGTTAACTATGCTAGTAAACCTTAATATCAATGACCTGGCAGTAGTCAAATCACTCGATCTCGACCTGCAGAAAGGCATGTCGGTGCTTACCGGCGAAACCGGTGCTGGTAAATCTATTTTATTAACCGCTTTAGGCCTTGCACTGGGCGATAGAGCCGATTCCGGCTATGTCCGTCCTGAATGTAAACGCGCCGAAGTTAATCTTGAATTTGATTTGGCCGATGCACCTGGGGCGCAAGAATGGTTGAAAGAAAATGAACTGGATGATGAGCAAAACTGTTTAATCCGGCGTATTGTCAATCAGGATGGACGCTCAAAAGCTTACATCAACAACCGCCCGGTTACCTTGCAGTTTTTACAGGAACTGAGTGAAAAACTTGTTGAGATTCATGGCCAACATGCCCACCTGACGTTGCTAAATAGTGATGAGCAGCGCCGTTTACTGGACGCCTATGCAAAAAACCAGAGCCTTCTGGATCGGGTAAACGTCTGTTATAAACACTGGCAGCTTGCCCATAAGGAACTCGCAAGCCTGATTAAAGCCAGCGCAGACCAAACTGAACGCGAAGAATTGCTGCGTTACCAGATCGAAGAATTACAGCAATTGGACCTGGCGAATTTCAGTTATTCTTCCGTTTCGGAAGAACACAGCAAACTGGCCAATCTGGGGCAGATTTTAAGCACAGGCAAGGCCCAGGTCGATCTGCTCTATGAAGGCGACCCGCAATCGGTCAATCAAATGCTTAGTCACAGCGTCAGCGAATTGACTTATATTGCCCGGTTCGCACCGGAATTAACGGATATATGCAATCTGTTATCGGAGGCCCAGATTCAAACAGAAGAAGCCGCCATTCAATTACGCCGTTTTCTCGAATCCCAGGAAGTCGATCCCCAACGTATGGAGGTGCTGGAAAACCAGATTGGTGTTATTCAGAGCCTTAGCCGCAAACATCACGTTACCCCGGATGAACTGCCTGAACTGGTAGGCATACTTGAAGCTGAACTCGATGGACTGACCCACAGCGGTGAACGCATCGAAACGCTAAAAGCCGATACCGCCCAGTTGCTCGCCCAATACGATCAGCTCACTGCGCAACTGTCCGAACAACGCCGTCAAACCGGTCAGAAATTACAACAACAGATTTCTACCATGATTAAAGAACTGGGCATGCCGCAAGGCGAGTTTTTGGTTGATATTACCGCTTTGGATACCGATATTCCGAAACTGAACGGCAGGGATAAAATCGAATTTTTAGTCAGCGCCAATCCCGGACTTCCACCCAAACCGCTGGCTAAAGTAGCTTCAGGGGGTGAATTATCGCGCATCAGTTTGGCGATTCAGGTTACGACGTCCAATGATAAAACCACGCCTAGCCTCATTTTTGATGAAGTGGATTCAGGTATAGGCGGCGGTGTTGCTGAAATTGTCGGGCAAAAACTTCGCAGTTTGAGCCACAACCGGCAAGTCATGTGCGTCACTCATTTACCGCAAGTTGCCGCGCAAGCGCATCATCATCTCTATGTTGAAAAGAACAACAAAACCGATATAACTTCTTCCCATGTCAGGCTATTGAATGATGAAGAACGCGTTGAAGAAATTGCCCGAATGCTAGGAGGCGTTACCATCACCGTCAATACGCTGGCGCATGCCAAAGAAATGTTATGTCAATCCACTTCCGGTGCACAACCGGAAGGTACAACCTCAGGAAACCAAAAACAATGACTCGATTTCCAGCCGAATGGGAAAAACAATCCGCCGTATTAATCGCCTGGCCGCATATAACAGGCGACTTCAGCAATCGACTAGCAAGTGTAGAACAATCCTACAGCGTTATTGCCGATACTATTACCCAATATCAACGACTCATTATCGTCTGCCGGGATGATAGCCATCAGCAACATATTCAAACCTTGATAAGCAATCACGACCATATCGACTTCATCCACGCCGCCGTTAATGACATCTGGGTTAGAGATACGGTTTTTCTTAGCGTAAAGCAGGATGGTGAAATTTCACACATCAACTTTCTTTTCAACGGCTGGGGCGAAAAATACCAGCATCAGAACGACAATGCGCTAAATCACAAGCTGTTAAACGCCAAACCCTTTAAAGGCAATGCCTACAAGGACATCGATTTTATCCTGGAAGGCGGCAGTGTTGACAGTGACGGTATTGATACTATCCTGACAACCAAACAATGCCTGCTAAACCCCAATAGAAACAAGGGCCTGACGCAAGAGGAAATTGAACAGCAACTGTTCCAGCATTTAGGTACGAAGCGGGTATTCTGGCTGGATCAGGAAAATCTGTCCGGTGATGATACCGATGCCCACATCGACACCCTGGCCCGTTTCTGTTCAGCCAATACCATTGCCTATACCAGTTGCGACGATGCTGATGACCTGCACTATACGAACTTGAAATACATGGAAAGACAATTACAGGAATTCAGAACCCAGGAAAGTGATCCGTATCATTTAGTCCCGTTGCCGCTGCCAAAACCGATATATGATGAAGAAGGACAGCAATTACCCGCCAATTACGCCAACTTTTTGATCATCAATCATGCTGTCATGGTTCCGGCCTATGGTGATCCGATGGACGAAATCGCTCTGCAACGATTGGCTGAGTGTTTTCCTCAGCATGAAATCATCCCGATACCTTGCGGGCCGCTGGTGTATCAATACGGCAGTTTGCATTGCATGACCATGCAGTTTCCTGAAGGGATTGTGGGGGTTGTTGGTTTATAAAGCGCTGAATGGATTTGTGCTGGACGGGTTTTGTAAACCCCGCCCAGCACTATTGAAAGGACTATTGAATTCACTGATGAAGTAAGCGCATCTGAGCTAAAAGCTGTTGCGAAAGCACTCAAAATACTCGATACTTCAAATTTGACTGGCCTGGTCCAAAAGCAGAATAACCAGACCGGGGTCAAAACTTTTGGAGGCTACTAATTTATGAAAAAAACGATTTTTTTAGGATTGTCCCTGGCTGTCATAGGGTTAAATCCTGTTATTGTATCTGCTGTAACCGACAGCAAATACCCGGCCGCAGATTTCGAGCCCAGCGTTATATACATTGATAAGGATGTAGTGGCTAAAGGTCAGTCTCAAAATGAATCCGACCCAAAATACCCGGCTTCAAACTTCACTCCTACCGTTATCTTTGTTGACGAGCAGTTAATCGATCAATCTCAAGCTGAATCTGATCCAAAATATCCCGCTGCCTACTTCAAGCCAAAAGTTATTTATCCGTGATTTATTGCTGATTATAAATTGACAAAAATGGGGATAAATTTTCTATTATATTGATTTAGGTGTTGCAGTTCTTAAAGCTTATCAATGAATAAAACATGGTTAACGATATTTTTTTCGGTACTGATATGGTCAGTTATAAATCCAAAAGATTATCTGACCTGGTTGCTTGAAACAGCGCCGGCAACAATTGCATTTATTGTTCTGATAGCGACTCGTTCACGATTTCCACTAACAAATCTGGCTTATGCTTTGATCCTGTTTCACAGCATCTTATTAATGATAGGCGGGCATTACACTTACGCAGAAGTTCCTCTGTTTGACTGGATTAAGAACCTATTTAATCTTGAACGCAATAATTACGATAAACTTGCACATTTTGCACAAGGTTTTGTACCTGCAATCATTGCCCGGGAAATCATAATCAGAAACCATGTTGTAACTAATACAAGTTGGCTTAATTTTTTCGTTATCTGCATCTGCCTGGCAATCAGTGCCTTTTACGAGCTTATAGAATGGTGTGTTGCGATAGTAAGCAAGGAAGCCGCTGATGCATTTTTAGGCACTCAGGGCTACATTTGGGATACGCAATCAGATATGGCCTATGCGTTATTGGGTGCAATGGTAGCGCTAGTTTCCTTAAACCGCACTCATGACAGACTAATTAGCAAGTTAATCACTAAACCTCGGTCATTCAATTAAAATCGCTCGAAAAAATATACCACCACAGCTTCACAGAGTATAAAGAAGAGTAATCTGTGAATCTGTGGCGGCTTGCGGCCGTAATGCCGGACAACGAAACAGCTGTTGCCCGACCTGCAAGGCTTACTTCAGCCATCACTGTTTGGGGGCATTGGACACGAAGCAGTAACCCTTCGGAACGACGGTGATGCCGGATTCAGAGACTGTGAAGCGGGCTGCGTCTGCGTTGGGATCAAACCCGATCCTCTCGCCGGACGGAACCTGTACGTTTTTGTCGATGATGCAGCGTCTCAAGTGAGCACCCGCTCCCACATGCACGCCGTCAAACAGGATAGAATCTTCGACTACGGCATCTTCATCAACCCGGACTTGAGGAAACAGTATCGAATGCCTGACCGTACCGCCGGAGATTACCGTCCCGTTGTTTATTAGAGAATTGACAAGTTGCCCTTCTTGTCCGAGAGATCCCGGGGCCATGCGGGCAGGCGGATTTTGTCCGTGGTAGGTGCGTATAGGCCAATCGGATTGATACAGGTTCAGAGGCGGGACCGGCGCGAGCAGATCCATGTTTGCAGTGTAATATGAATCTATCGTGCCGACATCGCGCCAGTAACGGTCTGGCGAGACGCGTCCGGCTTCTCCGCCAAACCGGTAAGCACAAACACAATGGGTCTCAATGAGTCGCGGAATGATGTCCTTGCCGAAATCATTGCTTGCTGCTGCGAGACCATGGTCGGCTTGCAATTCTCGCCTGAGCAGGTCCATATTGAAAATGTAGATGCCCATTGATGCCAGCGCATAATGCGGATCGTTCGGCAGGGGCCCGGGATTTTTCGGCTTCTCTTGGAACTTGCGAATTTGCTGTGCGTCATCAACCGACATGATGCCAAAAGAACTGGCACTTGCGAGCGGCACTGGCATGCAGGCTACCGTTAGCCCTGCTTTCTGGTCAAGGTGAAACTGGAGCATTGCGGCATAGTCCATCCGGTAAATGTGGTCTCCAGCCAGAATCAACACATAGCTCGCATTGCTGCGATCCAGCAGATACAGGTTCTGGCGGATGGCGTCGGCCGTCCCTGCATACCAGGATTCGCCGGTTCGCATCTGCGGCGGAACGGGCGTGATATATTCGGATATTTCCGGGTTGTAGATGGACCAGCCATCGCGCAGATGTTTTTGCAGCGAGTGTGACTTGTATTGAGTCAGCACCAGCACACGCCGAAATCCGGAGTGCAGACAGTTGGTCAGTGTGAAATCGATAATCCGGTAATTGCCACCGAAAGGCACAGCCGGCTTGGCCCGGTCCGCCGTCAGAGGATGCAGGCGCGAACCCACACCGCCGGCCAGGATAATGGTAAGGGTTTTATCGAGCATCCGTCGTCTCATCTGTTCAATCAATAAGCATCATATTTCCCTTCAGGAGGAAAGCATTCCAAACAGTTTTATTTACTTGTGTCGAGCGCTTCCGTATCGCTGTCTCAAATCTCCCTCGCTTTCAAACGAAAGCACTTCTTATTTATGGCCGTAATCCTTAAAATGCGCTTCGATCGAACACATATACAGTATAGAGTCCGACGTTGGTAAAGCGACACAAAGTCCCCTCTCCCTTTGGGAGAGGGTTAGGGTGAGGGTGAGGGTATTTCAAAGGTCGCTTTACCAACCTTGGCTCCTATAGCAACAAGTAGGAAAGTATTAAAGCCATCATAATTTTCTCCCCAAGTATGTGAATAATGATAACGCCGGACAATCACCACGACAATAAAATATTGGCATTATTTATGCCATAAGCTGACTGTTTCACTTGGTTATTGCTAGCTCAGAGCAGCCGCGTTATTCCAGCAATTACCCAATTATCATAAGTCTGGATTTTCCGTAAACTGTGAACCAAAATAGAGTTCTAGACTGCCGGCCTGCCCCAAACCAGTGCATATTGGAACTGGAGCGAAGCAGGCTAAGACAGTCATTACGCCGGTATCTATTACATTCCTGTAACCGAGTTGTCTCAGTATCCTTTAACAGCCTTCATCATGAGTAAACCTGACGCTTTCCTCAGCTGAACGCCCCAGCGCTTTAGCAAACCAGGGCGGGGGAGCCGCAAATACTTTCTGAAATTCCTTCAATTGATCTTCTGCTTCGGTTACCTCCGGAATCTTGATCGGGTAGATATCGGCGCGTATCACTTTAGCCGCAGCCGGCCCACCGATAGATTGCACGAACAGAACATGGCAGTCTTTAATCAGATTGGCACGAAACAGGTTTCTATCTTCGCTGCTGTCGGCTTCAATAGTTGATCTTATATCAACCAGTTTGCAATCATCCTGTGATAACTGATAAACCAGAAAACGTATGCAGGAACCAAAATGCCCGTTAATCAACGCGCCACTGTTGGAACCTATGGCGACGCGGATAGAATCGGGCATGTCGCCATCCCTGTAAGGTAATATCTCCGGCAGGTCTTCATCTTCAGCTTCGTCGCCCCACAGATAACGCACTGCCAGTTTGATATTGGCAAGACCGATGCCTATGTCTTCGCCATCTTCTTCTCCATCCAGACTGCCCAAGCCGGTTTTAAGATTGGTGACAGTGATGGATTTTAATTTTTCATCATCCAGGGGTGAGCCTATTCGCTCATGTAATATTCCCAGAAGCTTGGGTATATCAATACCAGGCAGGATGCGCGATGCCAGAGCGATGCGCAAGGCCAGTTCACGGGGCAATGCTTCCATTTCAATCTCCTGATTTAACAAGCTTGGATAGTAGTTTAAGTATCTTTCTGGTGGAGGCTAAATCCAGCGCAGTAAAATCGTCGTGCGTTTTAAGGTCCGGATCAGCGTCAGCCGCTAATAGTTGTTCAACAACGGTTTCTCTGCCACTGGATGCCGCAAAAATCAGGGCAGTAGCGCCAGAAGCGGAATTTTGATGATTAATTTCGACTCCTGCATGAATCAGTGCATCGATACACTCGCTGTTTTCAGCATAACAAGCTACCCACAATGCGTTATTACCATAGTGATCCATAACATCCGTCGCTGCATTTTGCTCAAGCAAAAAATGAACAACGTCGCCACGGCCTTGCTGACTGGCTAAAATTAAAGGATAAATGCCGGCATTGTTCTTTAAAACCGGTTGGGCTACCGAGAAATAGTTATTTTGTAACCAGTCCCATATTTCTGGCTTCATTATGCTTCCTGATGTTTATCTTTCCAGCTGGAATAGCCCCCTTCCAGGCTGTAAACATGCTTGAAGCCGAAATCGCTAAAAAACTCGGCAAGATGCTCGCTGGCATGGCCGTAATAACAATAAATCAACAAACTGCGTTGTTTATC
This sequence comes from Methylococcaceae bacterium, assembly GCA_024636875.1. Lineage (GTDB taxonomy): Bacteria > Pseudomonadota > Gammaproteobacteria > Methylococcales > Methylomonadaceae > JAGXGJ01. The sequence continues at coordinate 34,451 of JAGXGJ010000051.1, forward strand.
GCCGCGTTTGACTAAAGAATGTTTCAAGCCTTCATGAACATGCAGGGCATCTTCTAAATGCCCTGCCCTATAATCTTTCAAGTCCCGGCAGTCCAGAATCATGGGTTTTGATTCCTCAATCAGTTTTTCAGAATCGGCAATGGAGATAATTTTGTATTTCATCGTAGCGTTTATGACTTCTGAAAGTCATCCCTCAAAATGGCAAAATTGTAGTAAAACTGACAATAAAATAGATTTTGTTGCCTGGTATGTAGCGATCAGCCATCTAGTCGCTCTATTTTATGGAATTAAGACACACTGGAGTAATCAAGCAAATTATTTGCCAACATACTGAATAGCGCGTGTTTTAAAGGATTGACTAGATTGGCAAACAAAAAAAAAGCGCCCTAGCCGAGAAAGTAGGACGCCAAAGGTACCAAGCCCAGGAGAGCACAATAAAAAAACAGTAACTGCAAAAAATATAAAGCATTAATAATGCCAACGACTAATACCGTGATACTTCAAACATCGCGATAAAATGTGCCGAGGTACAATATGGGCCTACTTCGTCAGTGCACAGTATGGCCATGAGCTGGTTTGAGCGATAGACAATACGGCTCCTGTTTATTTTTCGACCAGTTTTCATTTTTCTTGCCCAGAGAAAGAATCCAGTCCGCCAACTGTTTGGTCTCCTCTGCATTGACCGCGGTTGTGGCGGCATATAGGCTATTTATGCTTATGTGTGTCCTGACTTAGTGTTTTTCTGCAGATTTCCCCAGATCCATGCCCCGGAAAATTGAGCAGCGTTTGAATACCTCCAATGTCGGCGCTACTTTTTTGTGTTGACAAAACTTCGCGACCAGCTTGGCAAGTCCTTTAATATCGCGGCCCGTTGCTTCCGGGAAGGTTTCCACTAATTGATTGATCAAATAAGCATCAACATCCAGAGCGAATTGCTCGATCATCACCTGCCAAATCCGTCTGCGTGCCTCACTGTCCGGCGGATAATACTTGATCAGGGCGATACAGCGGGAAACAATCGCTTCATCAATGTCATCAACACGATTAGTCGTCAAAAACAGCAAGCCGTTAAAATATTCAAGCACCCTCAAAAATACCCCGACCACGGCATTCATGGCGATGTTGTTATCGCGGCGCTTGATGTAGACATCCGCCTCGTCAATCAGCATCACGGCGCCCCAGCGCTGAGCGCGGGTTAAGACATCTTTCAAGGCTTTTTCCATTTCCACTACATTGAGCCCCAGTTGTCCGGAATGGACGCGGTACAACGGACGCTTGATAATTTCGGAATAGACTTCGGCAGTCAACGTCTTACCGACGCCTGCAGGTCCTGCGCACAACACGGTTGTTCCTCCAGACTTGCCTTCAACAATATCATCCATCAAGACATCCATTTCGGCGGTCAGAATGTCAATCAAATCGATCTGTTCTTCACGCAGAACCAATTTTTGCTTCAATTCCGGCTGGTATCGATAAGGCTTGATGTCATTGACATGAACCCATAAATGATGATGCAGTTCCAGATGAAACATCAGCAAATAGCAATGTACCGGCAGTTCGGTAAACAAACCTTTGGGTATTTGGGTTTGCGATGCCTCAACTTCATTTTCGACCTTGCAGTCATAGCGATTACTTTTAGCGGCTTTGCGCAAATATTTGGCAAGAATGTCGCCTTTGGCATCGACAGTCAAGGCGCGCTCGCTCAGAATACTTTCATCACAAACCAGGCATGCAGCTCCGCCTTCTGTCGACAAAACCACGACATCTTTACGCGCCCAGTCGGTGCTGCGATGCGAAGCCGTGGGATCTTCAGCATAAAACCCGGTGCCTTTTCCGGAAAACTGTGCGCCGGACTGTCCGCACCATTCGAAATATCGTCCTGCTGCGTCGTCATAAGTTCTGATCAGTTCAGGCGTTTCTTTAAGAAAGCCTTTAGCTGCAAAAATTTCGGTAACCGTTTTATCGGCAATGTCCCGCGCGCGGATAGTGAGGGTTGAAATTGCCACTTTGCCTTTGGCGTTGGCTTTAAGCTCAAGCGTGACGCGTCCGGTTTCTTCCTCGCCCGAAGGCGTAAAGTCCAGCCGGGTAACTACGTAGGCCATGGGTTTTCCGGCCACGTTGGCCTGGAATAACCAGCCGCGTATGGCGTTATTGATCATATAACGGGCAAGCGCCGGCAGCAGCATTTCCAGGTCATCTTCTTCAAACCTGACCGTATCATCGTTCATCGCTTTTTGCAGGGTTGACAGCTGCGCGGCATGACCCTGCATTTGCTTCCCTGCATTCTTGTACAAAAGCTGCAAAAAGCTGAGCTCGGTATTGGACAGTTGCCTGAAGGGTACTTCGGCTTTATTGCCAAAACGCAGTTGATCTTTCAAGGCTGACAGTCCCGGGAATTCATCAACCATTGTTTCTACATACTTGCGTTCAATCTGAAGTTTCATAGGTCTTCTAAAAATTCTTAAATTGCACCTACGGCTGCTTCTTTAACCACCACTATGGTATTTTCTTCTGCTTCTGCAAATGAAACGAGTGGCGTTTTTGGCTTATACGATTTGGCTGCCGCATAGGCGATAGCGACTTTATCTTCAGCAGATTGATTCTTCAGCTCGCTTTTTTCGATATATAGTTCTTCAAGTAATTCATTCCATACCAGGCCTTGTCTAAAAGGAATCAATTTGTAGGACACACCTTCCAGTTCAACCTGCATTCCTTTACCGATATTTTCTACATAAATCAAGGCAATGCAGTCTGGAGCTATATCGTCTTTATATTTTTCAACAAAAACGGGCAGCAGATCGAGCGTTGGCAACAGGCCATTGATGAATTTGATCATGTCGTTTTCAACGATCAGCGCAGAATGAATCAACAGAGCCTCAGGCGGTTTGCGGTCATTTGTTGTACCTTCTCGCAAAGCACCTTCTTTTAATACCAGGTCACCACGGTAAGCATAAACACCCGCATCGCTGGTTTGACCATTAACCAGAGTTACAGTCAGTAAGCCTTTTGCTTGGTAGTTTTCTAGTAGCATTGTTTGTTTCTCCAGATGAGTTTAAGTAAAAATAAAATCGTTGATCAGTTTATTACATGTTGTTCCTTTGTGGCTGCCAGTTCCACCAACGCTAAATGTCCAGACACATCAAACAGAATATGTTGTTCTCTAAAGAATTCGCCGGCCGCATCAATTGCATCCAGCAGAATGGCGATGACAAAACGCTCGGCATGGATTGATGCCACCATCTTTTCCGGTACGGCGGACTCGATTCTTAGAATCTGCCCGACGCTGTCAAATGAGTGCAAACGCAAGCCTGCGAAGTCTGCTTTTTCTTGCCGACTGGGTAATAAAAATACAATGTCCAGGACCGGCGTCCTCTGTTGTACGAGTCGATCACGAAATCCTGCCAACTCCGTAGCAACTTTTGTAATGGCTTTAATTAACTCACTCTCATCAAGAGAACGATCCGGGATCATGTAGCCAATGTGTAATGTCATATTCACCTCTTTTATAAATTTTAAGCAAAACCCTTGCCAATATTTTATTCTGGATCGCAAGAGGATAAGGATCGGCTAACAAAAAATTGATTATTCCATTACTGCCTGATTTTATAGCTGATTTCTGATGAACATCAGATGAAACTTCTATAAGACAAGCGCTCATAACGCAGCCAGATTAAGCCCTGCACTGGCAAGTGCTTGTCGCAAACCTTACAAAATATTAAAAAGCAACTGTGATATAAGTAACAATCAGCCGGTTTAATGTCTTTGATTAAAGCCCTAATTTACTCGTCAGTCGTAAGTTAATTGCCAAATACAGGGGAGTAACGGTCCTCTATGCACCTGGCACATGAATGCAGGATGAGGTTAAATTGAATCAGTAACTACCGTTTTGAACGGCAATTTTGTTTAATCGTCATCTATTTCATCAGAAACAGTCAGTAAATATGCGCGGATTTGCTCGATGATGGTGTTTTGGCCTACTAG
>JAGXGJ010000001.1 GCA_024636875.1 Methylococcaceae bacterium
TAATTTCAAGTCTTCGATTTGCGAGGCGCTCAAGGATAAGAGGGTTGGTTTGGTGGTGGTTTGCATGGTCGTAATCGGTGGAAGAAATGATGAGGATAGTTTACCCTGAACGGGTAAAGTCTTCTTCGGAAATCACCTTACCTCCCAGATACGTAGAATACAACAATTCTGTGCCGCTGGCGTTGAACTTAGTCACGAAGGCATCGTTTTTCCCCCCAAAATTCGGATATATTGCGTTGACCGCCGGGAAATTGGCGGAATATGTCCATCCGGTGACAAACGTATTACCAGCGCTGTCCACGGAAATGCCTGTGCCGTTATCGCTACCATTACCACCCAGATACGTCGAATAAAGGACTTGCGCGCCGCTAGCGTTGAACTTGGTCACGAAGGCATCACCATAATTTCCTCCCTCGAAATTCGGATATATTGCGTTGACCGTCGGGAAATTGACGGAATATGTATTGCCGGTGATATAAGCATTCTCGGCGCTGTCCACGGCAATGCTGCTGCCGTGATCGCTATCATTACCGCCCAGATACGTGGAATATAGGACTTGCGTGCCGCCAGCGTTGAACTTTGTCACGAAGGCATCTTTAACGCCCCCAAAATTCGGATATATTGCGTTGACCGTCGGGAAATTGGTAGATTCTGTATAACCGGTGACATAAGCATTCCCGGTGCTATCCACCGCGATGTCAAAGCCAGCTTCAGAAATATTACCACCCAGATACGTGGAATAAAGGACTTGCGCGCCGCTGGCGTTTAATTTGGTCACGAAGGCATCGCTGCCCCCCCCTAAATACGGATACTTGGCGTTGACCGCCGGGAAATTGGCTGAATATGTTGTTCCGGTGATATAAGCATTCCCGACGCTATCCACGGCGATGTCCCAGCCGAAATCGCTATCATTACCGCCCAGATACGTGGAATATAAGACTTCTGTGCCGCTGGCGTTTAACTTGGTCACGAAGGCATCGCTTTCCCCGCCAAAATTCGGATACTTGGCGTTGATCGCCGGGATATTGGAGGAAGACGTTTTGCCGGTGATATATGCGTTCCCCTCGCTGTCCACGGCGATGTCCTCGCCGGCATCAAAGTAACTTCCCCCTAAATAACTCGAATACGCCAATACCGGATCGATCACCAGCGTTTGTGTTGCATCATAAGCCGCCAATTGAAAACCGATTTGTGGGTGTATAATTTTTTCCTGACGCTGGTTAGCTTTCCTGCTCGGACTAGGGGCATCATGCAGAACAAAGCGCGCATCAACGCTTCGTCTTTGTCCATCGATAGTTTGATAGGCCACGGGCTTGTGCAAGCGCACATCTCCGTCTGCCGTATGCAGCACCAGATCTCCCTGCGCATCAATAGCCACTTTATCAGTTCCTTGGAACGATAGCCGCACGGCTTTGGGGTCTGCGCCAGGGGCAACGATGAAGTCATACTCCAACTGCCGTTGGTTGCCGTAGTAGATAAGATCGATGCCGGGGTAGACTTTTTCGTACTTGGTTTTGGCATAGGTGGGAATATTGGTGCGCCATTGCTTGGGGTCTTTACCGCGAAAATAGTTGACCTTGCCGGGCAGTTCATCCAGTCCTTTAACTTGCGGAATCGGATTGCCGCCGACGAGTTTCATGCGTAACGTGGTCGCCTTTTCCTGGCTGCTTTTAATGGTTTTACTGGGCGTTTTTCCGTTTGGAACCGACAGCGATTGTCTTAAGGATTTGCTGTTTTTAGTTTCGGCAGGTGCGGATTTATTTAACGACAGCACCGCTTCGGTCGGCGTCAGAAACAGGCCATAACCTTGGCCCCGCGCGATGAACTGAACTTTTTTATCCATCTGTCCCCGGTTAGCCTCAAAACTCAACGGCAGCTTGCCGTAGATCTTTACCTGTTGGACTTTGGCTGTAGTATCCGGTTTTGTTTGTGCTTTAATACCAGTTGCAGCCTCCACGCTGCAAAACACCGCGAAAGCAATCAATATCAGTATCCATGCCGGCAGTTTCACCCATTTGTTTTGTCGTTTGTTCATGTCCCCCACCTTTGCGCCGAACAACGCCTTTTTCCCGCCCAAAAAAAACCGAACCACCTGTAGCGACATTGACGTTGTCGCTCCCGGCAATTCGGCTATCCGTTATAAGGATCCTAAATTTTCTGTCCCTACCTTCCGGTAGGTTTAGCCTTTTTATTATTTTAAGTCAGTAGATCACAAAATAAATATAATTTCTACTGAGTAAATTAGTTAGGAATATTCAGTTACAACAGATGTTCAGCATTGTCTGTTCAAAACTCACCCGGCGCGGCGTTGATATAGCCTGCCTGGACGTAGGCGATGCCAAAGGCAGCGGTAAAATGATGCGCCAGGAAATCACGTTGAAACAGGGTCTGGACTCGCTGTTGGCAAAAAAAATCGTCAAATTGATCAAGGACAAAAAGCTGAAAGTGCAGGCGGCAATTCAGGGCGATAAAGTCAGAGTAACGGGTAAAAAACGCGATGACCTGCAGGAAGTGATTCAAATGCTAAAAGATGAAAAGCTGGAACAACCGTTGCAGTATGATAATTTCAGAGATTAGGCGCATTGAAACTTTTTTGCGGCCAGGCAATGAGTTGTCAATACTTTATAAACTTAAGCAACGTTGCCCGGCGTCAATTCTCCTGACACGTGGGCTTGCTGAACAACGTGTGACCGAACGCACACTATGACGATGCTGACTGCCCTATCGGGAGCTGTGATTTTCATTGCTCCCGAGCAGAACATTCCTGACCCAATGACAAGTTTTACGAAAGTGACAACCGGCAGCGGCTTTCGCCTAACGGGTCCGAGCCTATCGTTCCAATCAGGGCATTTAAATAATCTGCACTCTGCACACTCGCCAGTTTCAGCCGCGCCGCCTGCAAACGTTCAGTCATTTTAAAGCTGTCGTGCAGCGGGATATGGCGGCCATCCCGCAAAAACGCCTCCAGATCATCGACATGGCGTTGGCACAACGCCGCATCGCGCCGTTGTTTTATTTCCAGGCGTTCCCGATACCAGTCTGAAGCCAGTAAATTTTGCCGGGTGAACATCGCCCGCACCTCTTCATGGTTCACATCCTTGCCCTGATAATGCCCTTCGGCCATGATATGCAGCAGCACAAACAGTGGCGGACAGGCCTCATCGATACTGCCGTCGTTGAAATACTGCCGGGCTACCCGCTGCTGGGTTTCGACGATATTGTTTACGCCATCGACAAACACGGCCAAATCCTGACGTTCCGGCTGTAAAATCTCATCGCTGAATACTGCCGAAGGATTATCGAATATTTTCCCCATTAATCCATGCACAAACAGGCTGGTAATCCGGTAGCCCAAGCGGCTGGCCAATATGCGCTGACCTTGATAATCAAAATCTTCCAGTTTTTCCAGATAACCATGCGCTATCAGATAATCGGGCTGACGTTCGGCGTGTTTCAAGCGCGCCCAGATTTCAGGAATCAGCAGACTGATATCATGATCGATGCGCACATTCGGGCCGATAAAACCAGCCGAACTGGAAAAGCCTGCATAGCCGGTCAAAATAAACGAAACCAGCGCATTGTTTAAATCCGCCGTTGCCCGCAAAGCATTAAACGGGCCTTTGGTCAACGCACCTTCACTGCCCGCGCCGGTGGTCGAAGGGGATTTGCCGGTCAACGAACAAATAAAATCCATGAACAATTCCGGCAGTTCCTGGTAATGAATCGGGTTATATACCGCCAGCGGACGAATGCCATGCTCAGGTTCCGGAGGATTATTGCGCCGTCCGGTCAATACCGCATCGACTGCATAACAAACCGGCTGGGATAGCGGAATTTTGCGGTGCAATCTTGCGCCGGTTTCGGCGACATATTTACGCAAGGGTGCAACCAAATCGGCGCGGGTTTCCAGATAGCGCGGATTTTTCGAAGGCTTGCCGTTGACCAGACGCGGGTGCGCCGATGACACCACATAACCCTCGCCAGCATAATAAACATCAGTTAATAACTGCCGCATCGGCGGGGTGAATTTCGATAAGGTCATGACATCTTCCGCCAAATCGGCTAGTTTCTCGCCCCATAACGGCTCAAAATTTGCGAGGAAATTACCGCTGCCTGCCATATTAGCTTCGGTTTGTTTGTCATAGCCGGGATGAATCGCATCATCAGGCCGCTGGAACAAACGGTATTCACAGTTGGCGACCAGTTTAATGCTGTGCCGGTATTTATCATCGGCTAACAAAGGCCGAATCGCTGCCACGGGCACGACGGTCGAAACGGTAATGTCGTCTTCCATTTGCACTTTTTCGGCCGGGATGTAGTCCTGGCGGGTTTTGAAGGTGCGCCAGCCGCCTTCCTGGTTAAAACCGACCCGTAAATACATTGCAACAATCTTGCGATCGAAGAGTTTGAGTTCATGACCCGGCGCGCCATCAATCACATCCACCGACAAGCGTTGCCGCCAGGTGTTCCCCCATTCCTGGCGATAGAAGCGTTTAATCAAAAACACCAGGGCCAGAATGCGAGGCGGAATGGCTTTCAACCAGGTACGGTATTCCCCTGCATGGGTGGGCGACGGCGACAGCAATTTAATCACCGAGCCTAAACTGCGCTCACTGCTTAACACTGAACGTCCGGGTGCGTGGTCTTCGTCTTCAAAGCCAGGCCGGAATCGTCCGCGGTAGTCTTTATCGAAAATCGCCTGCACCTGGTCTAAATCGTTCTGCAAATCATCGACGTACAGCGAAGCAAAAATCACCGCATCTTCAATCGACTTGGAAATTTCCGATTTGCCGCCGCCGGATACCGTGCAGGGCTTATGGCAGAACGTACCTTCAGCCGCTGTGCCGACCAGCCGCCACGACGGCGCGCCGGGATGTTTTTGCATTTCGATTTTGAAGCCGTTCGGCTGGATGTAAATCTTGCCAGGACGCAGGCGGATTGAGTGCGTCTGGCCGTTTTTGAGCCAGCTGATTTTCTGGCTGTTGAGATTCATCCGCAGGTCTTGCGGTACATAGACGATGTCGGGAAAGCGGCGGTCGAAGGCGTAGCCTTCCGGCTGGATATTCATCATTGCGCCGTAGCGATAGGCCATGTCATCAAAATCATAGCCCGGTTCGCGGGTGAGGCTGCCTACGCCGAATTCGTCACCATGATTGAAGCGCTGGAAGGCTAATGCGCCGCCGGCGTGTTCTTCTTCAGCTGCGCCAAACAGATTGGCCGCATAGCTGATTTGGGTTTTGACTTCTTTTTTGCAGTAGCCGAAATAGTTGTCGGCCAGCAGCGTGACAATCACGCCGGAAGCGTCGCGTGCAGTGAGTTTGAATGCCTGACCATTGTTATACAGCTCTTTATCATCTTGCCAGCACATGCCTTCTTCGCGCTGACGGTCAGTGGCTTTATCCCAATGCGGCAAGCCGAGCGTTTTTTTGGTCAATTTCGCCAAATGCGGAGCCAGGATAATACAACCGGAATGCCCGGTCCAATGTTCTATGTCAAGTGCGGCATCAAACTGTGGCAAGGCCGGATTGCCGCCGTTGCCGAAAATACTCTCGACAAAATCCAGGTTACTGACCAGATTGCCCGGTGCAAACAAGCGGATTTCCATGGTTTTTTCAGCATCGGCGCCGGGTATGGCGGGACATACCACCGGTCGCAGTAACAGCGAGGAAAATATTCTGGCAGGCGCCGGCTGATTGGCTGTGAACGGCAGAATCAACATCTCGGCGGGTGGATTCAGTGCGTGCGCCAGCATGTGGGCGAAAGTGATTTTCGGCACTTGTTTTTTGTCACCGGGCACCGGCAAGCCGCCTTCGGCGATGTGAAATGAACCTTCGGTTGTGCGGCGGTCGCTGGCGGGATTGTGCAGTACGCCTTGCTTGACACGGTAACTGGACACAATGTCAGATAGAAAAACATCCTCATCCATCGGCAACGACAATTCCCGCGCCACGCCGTGTCTATCAAGCTCAAACGTCATGGTTGGCAGGGCCGGAATTTTGTCCAGATTCAAATCCGCCAGATAACGATTCAGGAATGCCTGAATGCGCTGGTCGGCTGGATAATGGGATTCGCCCGCCAGTTGGCGGTTTTTTTCCAGATAACTGTCTAATAAGTCCTTCGCCGTGTCCATCAACTCTGCCGATTCGTTGCTGATGCAGGTCGGCTGGCCGCAGGAGGCCAGTTTCAGGTTGATATAAAGATGCAGCTTGCGGCGAACGGCGGCTTGATCGAGCGGACTGTTGTCCAGGCCCAGTGCTTGTTTGTAGTCCATGGGAACGTCTGTGTCGAATGGGAAAATAAAATTGTAATATCGCAAACTCAGGCCCTTGCGTCAATCACTCTCAGATGATGAACAAAACAATCATTTGCGCGGCGATAATCCGCAAAATCATCACCAACGGGTAAACCGTTGCATAGGCTATCGACACTGCCGCCGATGGATTAAGGCCATTGGCAAACGCCAGGGCCGGTGGATCGGTCATACTGCCCGCCAGCAAACCGCAAAGCGACAGATAATTGGTTTTAAAAAAACGCTGTGCGACAAACGCCATCGTCAGCAACGGCAGCAAGGTAATCAGTGTGGCGCAGCCCATCCAGTAAAAACCATCGCCATGCACCAGTGTGTCGACAAACCGGTCGCCGGAATTCAGGCCCACACAGGCCAAAAACAGCACGATGCCCATGTCTTTCAAAATAATATTGGAGCTTTTGGGTAAATGCCAGGTCATCGCGCCCCAGTTGCCGATACGGCTTAGGATAATAGCTACAATCAACGGTCCGCCGGCAAGGCCCAGTTTCACCGAGGACGGCATACCAGGCATTGTAATCGGAAAGCTGCCGAGTATCACACCAAGGGTAATACCAATAAAAACAGGCACAATTTGCGGGTGATTGAGTTCTTCCAATGAATTACCCAATGCCTTTTCAATTGCTTCCAGGGCTTCCTGACTGCCCACAATATGCAGTTCATCGCCAAATTGCACGTGTACATCGGGCGTGGGTGAAAATTCAACATCAGAACGGTGAATTCTGGAAATAGTTACGCCATGAGTTAAGCAAAGCTGGCCAATGCTTCGACCAATCGCCTGTTTATGGGTGACGACAAAGCGGCGGAGATAAAGATTCTTGGTCATTTGTTGCAGGTCAATCGTTGATTCAGGGCCAATGAGCATTTTCAGTTTTTTCAACGGGACTTTGTCACCGACCACCCGCACCGTGTCACCGACAGACAAATGGCTGTCCGGTGTGGCGATGTGCACCTCGCCATCATGAAGTATGCGGGTAATGACCACGCCTTCAAAAAACGGAATATCGGCGATGCAGCGTTGGTTGAGATTGGTGTTTTCGACGGTCAAATCCTGACAAACCGGAATATGGGCATTGTCCTGCTGAACCTTGGCGAAAGTCTCAGCCTCGGTTTCGACATTGACCTTAAACACTTTTTTGATCAGCTGCATCGACAAAATAATACCGACAATCCCGAATGGATAGGCGACTGCATAGCCCAATCCGGGCATTTTCAGGGTTTCGCCAGTGATATTCGGCAGGCCGCCCAGAATTTGTTGTGCTGCTGCCAGTGACGGCGTGTTGGTCGTTGCACCGGAAAACAAGCCCACAGCGACCGCCACAGGAATATCAGCGAAGTGACTGATCGCTATCGCCAGTAACGCGCCCAAGATGACTACACCTGCTGCCAGTGCGTTGAAGCGAACGCCATAGAGAAAAAACGAGTTGACAAAACCGGGGCCTACTTCAAGACCGATGGCATAAACAAACAGGATTAATCCGAATTCGCGCAGAAAGTCCATGACCTCGGCGTTAATTTGATTGCCGAAATGACCAAAAATCAGCCCGGAAAACAGAACTCCGGTAATGCCCAGTTCAATACCGAATAGTGAAAGACGCCCCAGTACCAGGCCAGTGGAAATCACTAGACTGATAATTAATAAGGTGTGCGGTACGGAGTTCTGGTCAATAAAAAGTTCAAGCAGCCATTGCATAGTGGAGGGATAAAAAATTAAAAATTATGGGGGACCCAGGCAAGTGCCTTAGCCAGGCTGGAATGGCGGCTTACCAATATATAGCAGGGCTGTTTATTCTAGCCGCGATTCATTGATTTTGCTTGCTTTACCAAGATTGTCGAGTGAACCGGTTCCTGCCAGCGAAGTCTGCGCTGTCCATGTGCAGACGCATTGTTCTTTTGTCGCTGGCTTTCAACTTCAGTAAATGGAAACTGTTTTGATATTGACGAACTCGCGAATACCTTCAGCGGCCAGTTCCCGTCCATACCCGGATGCCTTGATTCCACCAAATGGCAGGCGCGGGTCTGAAGCCACAATATTATTGACGAAGATGCAGCCTGTCTCAATAAGATCTATCGTTTGTTCCATTTCGTTTTCATCCCGGGTAAAAATCGCTGAACCCAGTCCGAAGCGAGTATTATTAGCCAAAGCAATTGCTTCTTCAAAATTCTTTACGCTAAAGAGACAGGCAACCGGGCCGAATAATTCATCCTGCGCGGCAGGCGTGTCCCAGGGTATGTTTTCCAGAATACCCGGTTTGAAAAAATACCCGGGCCCGGCAATTGACTCCGCGCCGGTTAACCGTATAGCGCCTTTTTTCAGGGAATCATCGATTTGCCGATTCAGGTAATCACGGATGTTCGCCATCGCCAATGGGCCAATATCCGTGGCATTATCCATAGGATCGCCCACCTTGAGCGCTTCGAATTTCTGTTTCAGTGCGGCGCGAAATTTATCATAAACAGCTGTGTGAATAATAAAACGTTTGGCGGCAATGCAGGATTGTCCGTTATTCTGAATTCGGCCCAGCGTTGCCTTTTGTACGGCATCGTCCAGATCAGCTGAAGGCATGACGATAAACGGATCGCTGCCGCCCAGTTCCAGCACGGTTTTTTTTATTTGCGAACCGGCAGTACTTGCTACAGAAGCGCCTGCTTTTTCGGAGCCGGTCAACGTCACTGCCTTTACACGGTTATCGGTCAAAATTTTTTCAACCTTATTGGCACCGATTAACAGCGTTTGAAACACACCGTCTGCAAACCCTGCCTGCTTGAATATTTCCTCGATGGCCAGTGCAGCCTGCGGCACATTGGAGGCATGTTTCAACAATGCGGTATTGCCGGCCATTAATGCGGGGGCTGCAAACCGAAATACCTGCCAGAAGGGGAAATTCCACGGCATGACAGCCAGGACAGGGCCCAGGGGTTGATAACGCACAAATGACCTCAGGCTGTCTGTTTTAACAGCTTGATCCGCCAAAAACAGCCGTGCATTTTCAGCATAGTAGCGGCACACCCAGGCGCATTTTCCGATTTCCTGTTGCGCGGCGTGATAGGGTTTTCCCATCTCCATTGTCAGGATTCTGGCAAATTTGTCTTGGCCGCTGTCAAGAATTTTGGCGACAGCTTCCATTTTGTCTGCACGCTGATCAAAGGAAAGGCATTTTTGCAAGGCAAAAGCTTGTACAGAACGAGCCAGTATCTGATTAATCTCTGCGTCATTATATTCGCTATATTCTTCAAGAATTTGTTCGTTTGCCGGATTAATGCTGCGTAGCGTCATGTCAGTATCCTTTTTTCTCAAGTGCGTGGCAATCTTTGCAGGGCATGGCAGTTAACGATGACTTAAACCGGATACCACAAGCAATTGCTGCCGCGACTTTTTGCCAGTAAACAGTTAGGTGATGGTGTTTGATTGGTCAAATATATTAAGGCAAATCATAATAAATTGTCTGCCTGCAATTTATTGACAAGTGTTATACAGCCCTGTCAAATGGATTATTTCAGGCAGGAAATGCACAGGTTTGCAAGGATGAATTTGCCAAAATCGAGGTCATTAATTCACACAGGGCAGCCGATTTACAGTATTATTGCCAACCAAAAACGAGTACGGCAGGTCTTAATAAGACCAGCTGATTAAACAACTTAACATAAGATAAGGTTTTTCACCTCATGGAATATAAAGCTAGCGTTAATAAACTGACTCAGCCCCTGGTAAAACATCTGATTGATAATGCAGACAAATTACGTTTGGATGCAGGGACCCTTGAAAATGGCTGCACTGTTATTGATGCGGGTATTAATGTCCCGGGCGGGCTCGAAGCGGGGCGCATTATCGCTGAAATTTGTCTGGGCGGCATGGGTACGGTCACCATCAGCCACAGCGCTTATACAGCTAACTGGCCGCTCTCAGTTAATGTGCATACGGGTAATCCGGTATTGGGCTGTCTGGGCAGTCAATATGCCGGTTGGAGTTTAGCGCATGAAAAATATTACGCGCTGGGTTCTGGCCCTGCGCGGGCGCTGGCAACCAAGCTGAAAGACGGCCAGCAAGAACCGGTCGAAGAGTTGTATAAAGACTTGGCGTACAGGGATGAAGCCGATGCTACGGTGTTAGTGATTGAAAATGATGCTATGCCGCCTGTTGCTATCGTTGAAAAAGTCGCGGCAGCTTGTACAGTTGATCCGTCAAAATTGACCATTATCGTTACCCCTACCAGCAGTCTTGCAGGCGGCGTGCAAGTTGTGGCGCGTGTGCTGGAAGTAGCTATGCATAAAGCTCACGCCTTGCATTTCCCGTTAGAAAATATTGTTGACGGCAGCGGTAGTGCGCCGGTTTGTCCGCCGCATCCGAACTTTGTTAAGGCAATGGGCCGAACCAACGATGCTATTTTATTTGCAGGACTTGTGCATTTATTCGTAAAAGGCAGCGATGAAGCGGCAGAAAAACTGGCCAGGGAATTGCCCAGTTCAACGTCCAAAGATTATGGCAAACCGTTTGCGGAAATCTTTAAACAGTATGACTACGATTTCTTTAAAATAGATCCGATGCTGTTTAGTCCGGCCAGTGTAATTGTGACAGCGGTTGATTCGGGCAAAAGCTACCGTGCCGGAAAACTGGATGATGCCTTGTTAGACCAGTCATTTGGGGCATAAATACAGGCGTGGGTCGTATCGCCATTTTTACCGATGATCCGGGCTGGCATGGAAAACAATTGCGTCGTGCTTTTGCCAGTCTGGGTTATAGCAGTGACTACCTCTCGTTGACAGAATGCCGTTTTACTATTGAATCAGGACAACAAGCGCTTGTTCTTCCGGGTTTTGAACAGGCATTGCCGGATGCAGCCTTTGTTCGCGGCGTGCCGGGCGGTTCGCTTGAAGAGGTTGTATTTTATCTGGGCATTCTGCATGCTTTAAAAGCGATGAACGTTCCCGTTTATAATGACGGACTTGCTGTAGAGCGCAGTGTTGACAAGGCTATGACCAGCTTTTTGCTGCATCATGCCGGTTTGCCAACGCCATTGACCTGGGTTTTGCGCAATCGGGTCGATGCCTTGAGCATTGCTGAAAATGAATTAAAAAAAGGTCATTTGCTAATAAGCAAGCCTTTGTTTGGTTCGCAAGGCGAAGGTATTCGCCGCATTGAGAAAATGACGGATTTATTTTGGTTGACCAGTAGTCATGGTGTTTATTATCTGCAGCGTTTTGTGCACTGCTCCGGTACCGGTTTTTCTGATCATCGGGTGTTTGTCATTAATGGCAGGGCGGTTGCCGCCATGCGCAGGCGTGGGAAATCGTGGTTAAATAATGTGGCGCGCGGGGCGCGTTGTGAACAGATCGATCTGGAACCGAATCTGGCCGAATTGGCTATCAAGGCGACAGCGGCATTAACGATGGACTATGCTGGCGTGGATATTATTCAGGATAGAGCAGGGCGCTATACCATCATTGAAGTGAACAGTATTCCGGCATGGAAAGGACTGGAAAGTGTTTGTAACGTCACTATTGCAGATTTATTGGCGGAAGATTTGATAACACGACGTATTAAAACCTTATGATTTCGACACACCAGCTTGGCGAGCTTTACCGCCAGGCCTGTGAAATCGAATTACAGGCATTTAAACCGGGAAATGTCAGTGTTTATTCTGCGGGGCATGATATGACTGCCGCTGATTTCAGAATCAGCGCCGAGGTCAGTGCCGCGCCGCTTTGTAATCCCGGATATTCGTTAGGTGAAAAAATATTTTATGCTGTAAAGAATACCCGTGAAGCGGTGGGCTGTAATACCAATTTAGGGATTATTTTGTTGTGCGCTCCGTTAATGCAGGCAATCAGTTATACGCATCCGGATTTGACGCTAAGACAGGCGTTGAGTCGGGTTCTGACAAGGACAACTGTAGAAGATGCTGACTGGGTATTCAAGGCAATCACGCTGGCATCGCCGGGCGGTTTGGGCAACTCAGATGATCAGGATGTAACAGAAAGACCATCAGTTTCCTTGACTGAAGCGATGAAGCTTGCCAGTGCAAAGGATCGCATCGCCCTTCAATATGTCACAGATTATAAAGATATTTTTGATTTTACAGTTTTAATTTATTATAATGCCATGAGTAAATGGGGGAATCAGGAATGGGCAGTGGTATCAGTGTATGCTGACTTATTGCGCCGGTTTCCTGATAGCCACATTGAAAGAAAATACGGCGATCAGCATTCTGAAATGGTAGCTAGCAGGATGACTCGGCTTAGTGAAGAGTTGTCCAATTCGAATAATCCTGAGCATATTATGCCAATGTTATACAGCATAGATCAGGAGCTTAAATCCAGGGGTGTGAATCCGGGGACTGCGGCTGATATAAGCGTAGCAACGGTATTGACGGTATTTTTAGAAGATTTATTAGCCATTGTTAATAAATCTATGCAATAAGTTTGTTAAAAACACAAGGCGACACCACAAGTGTCGATATTAGCTCAAATTTTTTCAACTTTTTCTTCACAGGGGAAAACAAGCATGGCAAAAATCAATAAATTGTGCGTTGGCGAATCATTAGTAGGTGAAGGCAACGAAATTGCACACGTCGACTTGATGATTGGACCAAGAGGTTCAGCGGGTGAGTCTGCATTTGCAAACGCACTTACCAACAACAAAGATGGCTTTTCTTGTCTGTTGGCTCTTGTTGCGCCTAACCTGATGGTTAGACCAGCAACCGTTTTGTACAACAAGGTAACCATTAAAGGTGGTAAGCAAGCTGTGCAAATGTTTGGCCCAGCGCAACGCGCTGTTGCTATGGCTGTTGCTGATTGTGTAGAAGACGGCACTATCCCGGCTGATGAAGCTGATGACTTATTCATCACAGTGGGTGTATTCATTCACTGGCACGCTGATGATGATGCAAAAATTGAAAAATTCAACTATGCAGCAACTAAAGAAGCGCTGAAACGCGCTGTTGCCGGATCACCAACGGCTGCTGAAGTTGTTAAGGCTAAAAAAGAAGCTAAACATCCGTTCGCTGTTAACAACGAATAAGCCTCAAGCTGGATCAGGGTAGTGTAACCTGACTACAAAAGTTGTTGAAAATACCCCGGCTAGCCGGGGTATTTTTTTGTTTACAGATTTTTCATATCTTCACGCCCGATAGCACCCGAATGTAGAGCACTGGCAACCAGCGACTGTTGTATGCCCGCCTGTTTCAAGGCCTGTAAATCGTAAATATCTCTTATTCCTCCTGCGGCAATAAAATTTTTATGCGGATACTGCCTGCAATACCGGTTTAACTTATCCAGATCAGGGCCCTGATGACTGCCGACCCGATTCAGGGTCATGACGATGATCGTATCCGGCCATAAGTCATGATTTGAAAACAGGATTTTTGACCCTAATGCTTCAATAGCAGAATAATCCAGAGACAAAATAAAGCGCTTGTCGAAAGCATCAAGTTCTGAAAGCGTTTCATCGCTATAACATTCACTGCCTAGTACGGGTACATAATTGCCTGGATATTTTTTATAGCCTTGATAGCCGCTGTCTATCCAAAACGAAATTTGCGGAAAACAAGCCAGTACATTGCTGATTAAATTCTGATGATCACCCTGATGAGTAATCGCATTCAAATCCGCAATATAGAGCGTATCAAAGTCATGGATGCCTAAAAACGCCTGGATGACTTGATAAATATCCGGAGCTGGGCACAAGTCAGTATTAACAGGTTGGTAGTGTTCACGTTCACCTTGCCGGGCATGAACCACAACGCCGTCTTTTAAATCGATTACCGGAATTATTTTCATTGATAAAGCCGCTGTCATTGTTCCAATGTTAAAATGTGATTATGAAAATTCTAGTGTTCGAGTATATCACCGGCGGCGGTTTTAACAGGCAGATGCTGCCCGATTCATTGGCAAGTGAAGGGCGTTTGATGCTGCATGCGCTGCTCGATAACCTGTGCGGAATAGGCGGCATGGAACTCGTGGTTATGCTGGATAGCCGCATTAATGGTTCTGTGAGCACACGTGGAATCGAAGCGGTTATTATCAATCCGGAACACAAGACGCATGAGGAATTTGCGCGGCAGGTCCAGCGCTGTGATGCCGTATGGCCGATAGCGCCCGAATTCGACAATATATTACAGACGTTGTGTCAAACCGTTGAGTTGACGGGTAAGCTGTTATTGACATCACCTGCCCGGGCTGTCGCTGTGGCAGGCAATAAATTTTACACCTATCAATGCCTCAAACAGCATCATATCGATACAGTACCAACCCAGTTGGTGAACCTCGAGAGCGGATTTATACGTACCCTGCAAGTTAATCCGCATCTGCATCATCATGAATGGATGATAAAGCCGGTTGAAGGTGCAGGCTGTGCCGATAGTTATCTGATCTCTGATCCGAAAGACCTTGAGCTTCTGTGCATACAAAAAGGACAGTATGTCATTCAGCCTCATATTCAAGGGAAAAAAACCAGCCTTTGCTGCCTGTTCAGCCGAGGCAGCGCCTGGTTGCTGTGTGCAAACCTGCAGCAATTCAACCTCATCAACAGACAATATCGCCTGGCAGAAATCATCGTGAATCATCATCCTGATCCTGATCCAGGTGTATATCAACATGTGCTTGATAATATTGCCCGCGCTTTGCCTGAATTATGGGGTTATGTCGGCATTGATTTAATCGAAACGCCGGAACGATTGTTAATTCTCGAAATAAACCCGCGGCTAACCACTTCATTTACCGGCATTTATGCAGCGCTCGGTATTAATGTTGCCGAAACGGTGTTGCAGTTGCTGGAAGGCAAACCAAAACTCAAGCCGGTTTATGATCGACCAATTACCATTACTGTGAAGCCTAATGATACAGACTAATGTCGTCGGCTGGGATATAGGGGGAGCGCACGTTAAAGCCGCGGCCATCAATCAGGAGGGCGGAATTATCGCTATTTATCAGCAGCCTTGCCCGTTATGGAAAGGCATCGAGCAATTGCGGGAAGCTGTAGACAGTATTATGCAAACCCTGACTGATGAAAATTATTGCCATGCCATCACGATGACCGGCGAGCTGGTTGATTTGTTTGAACATCGTGAAGATGGCGTTAAGCAGATTATCGATACCATGACCATGCTGTTGCCTGAACAGCGATGTTTGATATTTGCAGGCAGACAAGGTTTGTTGAAAGCGGAGCAGGTTGAAGCCGGCCATTATCAATCTATAGCTTCAGCCAACTGGCTGGCTAGCGCCTCCTTTGCCGCTCAGCAAGTAGCTGGCGGCTTATTTGTCGATATAGGCAGTACCACCACAGATATTCTCTTGCTCAGTGACGGCAAGGTTTTGGCGGAGGGCTACACCGACTATCAGCGTTTACTCTCACAAGAGCTTGTTTATACCGGCATCGTCAGAACGGCTGTGATGGCGATAGCGCAAACTGCGCTGGATGAAGGCCAGGAAATTGGTTTAATGGCCGAATATTTTGCCACGATGGCGGACGTCTATCGCGTCACCGGAGAGCTCAACGAAGTACACGACCAATGCGAAACGGCTGATGGTGCTGAAAAAACCATCGTAGCCAGCGCCAGACGGTTATCGCGTATGATAGGCTGCGATTTTTTTCCGGAAGAATTGCCGCGCTGGCAACACTTCGCTGAAAATATTCGCAGCCGGCAATTACAAAAAATTCAACGGGCTTGTGAACGCCAACTGTCTGCGCCCAGAGCATACGAGCCAGGTTTTTCTAAAAATAGTCCATTAATTGGTGCGGGAGTAGGGCGGTTTCTGGTTAAACAGATAGCATTGAATTTAGGGCATCCCTACCTGGATTTTTCTGATTTATTTCCGGAACCTGAAAATAAAACAGACATAACGAGTGCGGATTGCGCGCCTGCCTTTGCTGTAGCTTGTTTGGCTAGTAAATTTGATTGTACTGATTAGTTGAAGATACACAGCACACAAGAAGATCACATGCCTGCTGTAAGATTCATACCCTGCCGGGCTATCCAGTGGCCGGACAACAGCTTTATCGTTGCCCGGCGATTCGGCCGTTCGATGAGGGGGAACGGCGGTTAATAAATTCGAAGGCCATTGCTGCATTCAAGCATGGGAATGTCGGGCATAAAAAGCATGTCCGACCCGGCTATGTGTGGTCAAGTCTTGCAATGCAACAAACATATCCAATCACGGATGTCTATCCAGGCCGTTTGACTTTTTTACCTTCAGCACTAAAGTCATGTCCATAGTCATATAGAAGGTATTATCATGAAAACCATCAAAGCATCCGAATTTAAAGCCAAGTGTCTGCAACTGATGAACGAAGTGGCGGATTCCGGCGATAGCATCGTCATCACCAAAAACTGCCAGCCGGTGGCACAACTATGCCCGGTAATCTCAAGACCTGCCACCCTCGCCGGTTGCCATAAAGGCAA
The DNA here is from genome assembly GCA_024636875.1 of Methylococcaceae bacterium. GTDB lineage: Bacteria > Pseudomonadota > Gammaproteobacteria > Methylococcales > Methylomonadaceae > JAGXGJ01. The sequence goes on from JAGXGJ010000001.1 coordinate 16,705, forward strand.
AATCAGTATTGTTGGGGATATCGTGGGAACATTGGGCGAACCGTGGGATGCCGAATGTTCGTTCTGCTAGACATCCATGCCTTAATTTGGCTCGACCAGGACGATTGAAGCACGAAAGCGCGCCGATATTGCCTTACAGCAAGGCAGATTGGCGGTTTCGGCGATCTCATTCTGGGAGACCGCCATGCTCGTTGCCAAGGGGCGGGTTACTATGGCGCTCCCGGTTACGGTTTGGCGACGCGACCTCCTGGGCCTTGGGTTGCTTGAATTTCCCAACGATGGCGATATTTGGCATCGCGCAGCCGCCCAACTTGACCTGCACGGCGACCCAGCCGACCGTCTCATCGTTGCCGCCGCCCGGAACAAAGAGGCAGCACTGCTGACCGCCGACCAACCGCTATTGCAATGGGACAATGCGCTGGAACGCTTCGATGCCCGGCGATGACAATGATGTTTCATAACATGAAATTGCTGGCTGAGGGGCTGCTCTTGGCAGCAGCACGGTAGGCGGTAATGGGGCCGGGGCCACACGGTACAGTAATGGGCTCAGATCTTGCGTTATCACATAACAAAAACCCTGATCTGTTTGATGCTTGATTGCAAGACCTGCCCCCTGTCTTTTAAGACCCCCGTCTTTTAATATTATTATTCACCACAGAGGCACAGAGAACACAGAGCATTTATAAGCCTTATATAAGAAACTCTGTGTTCTCTGAACTTCTGTTGTTAACTAAAAAATACAGGCATGATACGCAATGGACTATTATGAGACGGACAATGAGTTAACAGGGACGATTATAGGCGCTGCCATTGAAGTTCATCGTCATCTGGGGCCTGGATTATTGGAATCCGTGTATGAAGAATGTATGGTCTTTGAATTGGCAGAGCGCGGCTTGGAAATTCAACGTCAATTACTAATCCCCATCGTTTATAAAGGCAGACAGCTTAAAATCGATTATCGGATCGACCTTTTAGTGAACCAAACAGTTATCATTGAATTAAAGTCAGTGCAAAAACTGGAAGCTATTCATGAAGCGCAATTGTTAACCTATTTAAAACTGGCAAATAAAAGATTCGGTTTGTTAATGAACTTCAATGTACCGATAATGAAACAAGGCATACGCAGACTATTAAACGGCTGAATTTTATTATTTACCACAGAGGCACAGAGAACACAGAGATTTTTATTAATCATTCCTCTGTGTTCTCTGTGTCTCTGTGGTGAACCCACAATACGGACAAAAACATGGCAAAAATTGAAGACGGCAACGGACAGCAATCCGGCAATTACAAACACAACCAGGAAGCCGTTCAGCGTCCCGATGCCGGGATTCAACCGGAATTTAACGGGCGCAAGCCGCCTAAAAGCTACCGTTACGATTCCTCGCTGGCGCCAGAGTTGTGCTGGGATGAAAACGCCGAACGCGAATTTGCCGAATGGTTGTTGAACCTGATTACGGAGGCTGCGGAACAGGGCGAGGCAGAAATCTTTAAACAGCCGCAGATTTGGCAAGGCACAGAGGAAAAATTTTCCTCAATCCGTGAATGCGTGGCGCGGCTGAAAAGTCTGACGCAACCGTTTTTAAATTGGGCCGGCAAGGCCGAACGCCGCGACATCAAAGTGCCGGCCATACCGTTGTTCGTGCATGAACGCCATTCCACCCAAGCCATCTTGAAAACCCTGGAAAGCTACCGCGCCGCCGGCACGCAACTGGATTTATTCGGCGACCCGGAACTGGACATCAGCGACATGCTGGACGCCTACGAGCACAAAGGCCCGTGGACCAACCGGCTGATTCAGGGCGATTCGCTGCAAGTGATGAACTCGCTGCTGGAATACGAAGGCCTGGGCGGCCAGGTGCAAATGATTTATATGGACCCGCCCTATGGTGTGAAATTCGGCTCCAACTTTCAGCCCTTTGTGCGCAAGCGCGATGTCAAACACGGCAAAGACGAGGAAATGATCCGCGAGCCGGAAATGGTCAAGGCGTATCGGGATACCTGGGAATTGGGCTTGCATTCGTATCTGACTTATTTGCGCGACCGTTTATTGCTGGCTAGGGAATTGTTGATTGAAAGCGGCAGTGTGTTTGTGCAGATTTCAATTGATAACTTTCATCATGTTCGTGAAATTATGGATGAAGTGTTTGAAGCATCTAACTTTATAAGTTTTATAACCTATAGCACAACAGGTGGATTCCCTTCAAAAACACTGAGCCGATCAGGAGATTATATCCTTTGGTATTCAAAAAATAAGGAGAAAATCCGTTATAACCAGATTTATACAAAGAAGGAGTCTCCTATTGGAGATACAAAAAGTAAATATGATCAAGTTGAATTGCCTGATGGTGTTAGACGAGCACTGACTAATGAAGAGAAGAATGGTGATATTACTTTACCGCAAGGAGCAAAAATATACACTCTTAATGGACTAACCAGTCAAGGTTCTGCAAATAAACCACAGCCTTTGGAATACAATGGTGAAAAATATTTTCCTGGTTCAAATGCACATTGGAAAGCTAATTATCCAGAGGGCATGGAGAGAATAAAAAAAGCGAATAGAATTCAAAAAGCAAATACTACTATCAGATATATCAGGTATTTGGACGATTTTTGTGTGCAACCGATTCACAATATATGGGCAAATATTGGAGGGAGCGTTCAAAGCCGTTCAAATCCAAAATTATACGCTGTCCAAACTGGTAGTTCTCTAATAGAAAGATGTTTACTAATGGTTACCGATCCCGGCGATTTAGTCATGGATCCCACCTGCGGCTCAGGTACGACCGCCTATATCGCAGAACAATGGGGCCGCCGCTGGATTACCTGCGACACTTCCCGCGTACCTCTGGCCTTAGCCCGGCAACGCTTGCTGACCGCCACTTTTCCCTGGTACGAACTGAAAGAACCATTACGCGGACCCTCCGGCGGTTTTATTTATAAGCGCAAACACAACAAAAAGGGCGAGGAAGTTGGCGGCCTGGTGCCGCGCATTACCCTCAAATCCATCGCCAATAACGAAGAACCGGACATGGTCACATTGGTTGATAAACCGGAAATCAACAACAAAATTACCCGCGTCTGCGGAACGTTTACTGTAGAAGCGACAATACAGGGTGCGCAGTCGATTGAAGATTACCCTCATACCAACATTGTTGACGAAAGCAGTGTAAAGCCCTCTCCGGAGGGAGAGGGTTGGGTGAGGGGAAATGAGACCATGGGAAAAAACCTATTTGAATCCCCTCACCCCGGCCCTCTCCCTGGGGGAGAGGGAGTTAAGGAGTCGGCGGTTTATAACAATCCCCGCGCCTATCTGGACCGCATGATTGAGGTATTGCGGCAAAGTCTTACCTTGCGCTTGCCGGGCAACAAAAGCCTGCAATTCGACAATGTCCGCCCGTTGGCGGCAACTGATCATGAATATCTCCATGCCGAAGCCATCGAACAAGACAGTACAAGCAAACGCATAGCCGTGGTGTTCGGTCCGGAAGATGGCGCAATCAATTCCAACGATGTTCTGGAAGCCTCGCGCGAAGCGTATTATCTGAAATTCGACGCGCTGTATTTTTTCGGCTTTGCAATACAGGCCAAGGCACGGGAATTGATCGAAGATCGCGGCAAGTTGAAATTGCCGTGCAGCTATGTCGCCGTCACGCCCGATGTGGTTATGTCGGATTTGTTGAAAACCAGCAAGACTTCGGAAATCTTTTCCGTTACCGGTCTGCCGGATATTGAATTTAGCGAAACCGGGCAAAAATTACCCACCGGCGACAAACTCTATCAAGTGACCTTGCTGGGTCTGGATGTTTTCCGCCCGCACGATCTTGAAACCGAATCGATTGCTGCCGAAAACCTGCCCTGCTGGATGCTGGACACCGACTATAACGGCATGTGTTTTTGCGCCCGTCAGGTTTTCTTCCCCAAAACCGCCGCCTGGGACAATCTGCAAAAGTCCCTGAAAGGCCGGTTTTCCGATTCAGTCTGGGAGCATCTGGCCGGCACGACAAGCGAACCGTTTGTGCTGGGCAGCCACAAGCGTATTGCCGTTAAAGTCATCGATGAACGCGGTAATGAGTTGATGGTCATACGGGAGGCGCGGTGATGGCTAACAATGAAACAGTAGGAGGTGAATCATGAGTATTTCTGTTTCTATTGATTTTGCACAATTAAAAAATGCGGTTGCACAATGCAATGCTGATGAAAAAATGGAGTTATTACGGCTACTGGAAAATGAGACTTTTCCAAGCCGGTTTAGGCAATTTCTGGAACAGGTAAAAACCGATGAATTGAGTCTGGATGATATTACTGCAGAAGTCGAGGCCGTCAGGCAAGCAAAATATGTTTTACAATGCAGAGCACGTTAATATCACTATTTTCTGAGGAAAGATTATGTACGCTTATAAAGAAATTATCACCGTGGACAATCTACAACAATTGACATTAAGTAAACCGTTGCAACTGCCATTAGGCAAAAAAGTCGAGGTTCTAGTCATCGCTGAAGATGATGGCGAAAACTTGGACGACATACGAAACTATATAAATCAACAGGGCATTACCGAAAGCATGGTCGAAGAAGCTATTGAGTGGGCAAGAAAATAATGCGAGTCGTTTTTGACACGAACACATTAATTTCCGCATTGCTTTTTCGGGGACATTCAAGTTTTTTAGTGCCGTTATGGCAAAACCATGAAATAACGGTTTTGGCCAGTCATGATTCGGTAATTGAATTTTTAAGAGTACTCAATTATCCAAAATTTAATCTTTCCAGTTTACAGATAAAGTCTGTCGCTGACGCGTATTTGCCTTATGTTGTGCTTATCGGTGTAGATAAATCGCAACTGCCCGATGACTTGCCTCAATGCCGCGACATTAAAGACCAGCCATTTATTGATTTGGCTTATTTTGGAAAAGCTGACGCACTGATAAGTGGCGATTCAGATTTACTAGTTTTAAACGGACAGCTACCTTTTGCTATTGAAACGCCCGCTGCTTTCAAACAACGGAACCTATAAGCTTTATACTGTAAACATTAAACGCTATGTCCAACGAAGTCCAAAACCCGATCATCAATTCGCCGTTTGTCGAGCCGAAACTGCATTGGCAAATCGAGCACGGCAAATCACCAGTGAAAGCTGAAGGCCGGCGCCCCGCCAGTTATTATTATCGGGTGCCGGAAAGCGCCGGGCGCGGCCGCAAAAATAAAAAACAAATGACGCTGCAAGGCGATTTGAATGTCGGCGAACAGGAAGATTTGCCGATTGTAAATTGGCTAAGAATGCGGGTTAAGGAATGGCGCGCCGGTGTCTTAACCGGTATTCCTTACGATGGCGCATCGCCGGTGACTAAAGAACTGTTGGCTTTGTGGTCCGCCGGCAGCGACAGGCGGCAACAGCGTTTATATTTTGCCCAGCTTGAAGCTGCGGAAACCCTTATTTTTCTGGTCGAAGCGTCTGAGGTTTACCAGAAAAACAAGCCGCTTATACCACTTGATAAACCGGGCGATAAAACTCTGGCGAAAGGCTTTAAGGCCTTTACCCGCTATGCCTTGAAAATGGCAACTGGTACCGGTAAAACCACGGTCATGGGCATGTTGTCGGCGTGGTCGATTTTAAACCGGGTGGCAGCACCGACTGATGATCGATTTTCCGACACGATTTTGATTGTCTGCCCCAATGTCACCATCCGCGAAAGACTACAGGAATTAGATCCCGCCTTGGGCGATTTAAGTTTGTACCGCACCCGGCAATTAGTGCCAGTACATCGAATGGAAGAACTCAGGCGCGGCGAAGTCATGATTGCCAACTGGCACAAACTGGCCAAAAAGGAAACCAACAGCGTCAATGGGGACTCTGCCAAGGTAGTCAAAACCGGAGAAGCAACTGAAGTTGTGATGAATGCCGGACGCACAGACGAACGTATTGAAACCAGGTACTTTGAATCAGACAGAGCCTGGTTTAAACGTATTCGTCAGGAATTAGGTTCCGCTAAAGGCCGCACACCGCATTGGCTAATATTTAATGACGAAGCGCATCATGCCTATCGTCGCGGCGACAACAACGGCAATAACATTGTTGATTTGGAAGAAGATGCTTCGCTTGCTAAAAAGAATGCCAGGGAAGCGACAATCTGGATTGAAGGCCTGGATCGAATCAACAAGTTGGCTGGCGACCGTAAAAAGGGTATTGGTCTTTGCGTTGATCTCTCCGCTACACCCTTTTATATTCAGGGCTCAGGCAATGAAGTCGGCAAGCCGTTTCCGTGGGTCGTTTCGGATTTTGGTCTGCTGGATGCTATTGAATCCGGCTTGGTGAAAATTCCGCAGTTGCCGACGCGCGATATTACCGGCGCCAATGAAGCGACTTATTTTAATGTCTGGCGCTGGGTGGAGGACATGGCCGAAAAAGACGGCCACAGTAAAATCAATCCTCAAATAGTGATGACCTACGCCTCGGCACCGATTACAACGCTGGCTCAAGATTGGCATGAACGGTTTTTACAATGGCAACAAGACAGTCAGGGCGAATTGCACCCAGTACCTCCAGTGTTTATCATCGTATGCCGCGATACCAAAGTGGCAGCGGAGGTTTATAACTGGTTGGCTTACAATGAAGGCGGTTATGGTACTGCACCCACCTGGTTTAGCAATCAACCGGGTGAAGAAGTTACGGTACGAGTGGATTCCAAAGTCGTTGAGGATATGGAAGAAGGCGGCACCAAGGATGAAACCAAACGCTTACGCTTTATTCTGGATACGATTGGCAAGAAAACGTGGCTGGGTGGCAAGGTTCCGGAGGAATGGTCTGAATTGGTCCGCAAAAATAACGACAAAGCTGCCAGCGATGACAATGACGGTAGTTACAAGTGGATGGATGAGCGTATACCGCCTGGACGTAATATCCGCTGCATTATTTCTGTGGCGATGCTGGCGGAGGGCTGGGATGCCAATACGGTTACGCATATTGTCGGCTTGCGTCCGTTTGGCTCCCAGTTATTGTGTGAACAAGTCGTTGGCCGTGCCCTTCGCCGTCGCAGTTACGCTTTGAATGAAGAGACTGGTCAATTCGAGGAAGAAACAGCGAAAGTATTTGGCGTTCCTTTTGAATTGGTACCGTTTAAAGTTTCTCAAGGGAAAGATAAACCACCGCCAAAAGAGCCGCATCATATTTTCAGCGATACTGAAAAAGCCCAATTTGCAATCAGCTTTCCTATTGTTGAAGGCTATTTCAGTCCGCAAACATTTGAAGTCAATATTGTTTGGAATCAGGTTGCACAGGTAACGATTGATCCCAAAGAAATTCCTAATCAAATAGAACTGAATTCGCTAACTTCTTTTGATGGTACGTTGGCTAAATATGGGCCGGGGCAAAGACCTATCCTTACGCTTACAGAGTGGCGCAAACAATTCCGTTTGCAACAAGTGGCATTTAGTCTCGCCAGGGAGGTTTGTAAACGCTGGGAGTCTGAACAAGGTTCTTTTGAGAAGAGTGATTCAACCATTACTCCGCAAGTGTTGTTTCCTAAAGTGGCTTATGCCGCTAAACGGTTTTTATTGGAAAAAATTAAATGCGAGGGCACAGCGCAACCGTGCGATGTGTTGTTGGTGGGGAAATATCAGCAAGCTGCTGTGAATTCGTTGTATGAAGCCATTCGTAAGGGGGGAGTTTGTGGAAGAAACCTGGAGTTGCCTCGCATCGCAAAAGGCGCCGCTGGCCGGGGTAGTACGGAATACGTTGATTATCATACGACCAAGGATGTCTATCCGGTAACCAAGAGCCATTTAAACCTGATGGCGGCGGATACCAAAAAATGGGAACAAAGTGCCGGCTTTGCACTGGATGCTCATCCTGGTGTGATCAAGTGGGTTAAAAATGAACATTTGGGGTTCTCTATTCCATATAGAAAAAGTGGTGTGCCATCCACATACATTCCGGACTTTATTGCCGAACTGGATATAGGCTTGAATTTGATCATCGAAACCAAAGGCCAGTACAACGACAATGCCGATATAAAAGCGAAAGCAGCCGAGCGTTGGGTTAATGCGGTTAACGAAGCTGGAAATTCAGGCTTGTGGCAATATGTGGTGGTTAAAGACCCGGCTGCCTTGCCGAATATCTTGAACCAGTATTGCGCTACAAAATGGGATGTCAGTGATCTTGAATTTGGGACGTAGGGATTTATTTTGCATATCAAAATCAACAAGAACAAAAGTGTAAAATTTTCTGACAGTTATGGAAATCAAGACCTTTTTGTCAGACAGGTATAGGAGCCAAAGTTGGTAAAGCGACCTTTGTAATACCCTCACCCTAACCCTCTCCCAAAGGGAGAGGGGTCTTTGTGTCGCTTTACCAACGTCGGACTCTATAATTAGTATTTAAATTTCATGGGGATACCCCATGGATCATCCCTTATTTTACGAAACAACACCCAGTCAAAAGACAAGATTGATAATTATTGCCCGATGAAAAAGCCTGTAATTCCACTCGATCCAGCGAAAGTCAAACCTGAGCCTAAGTCTGTTTCTAAACCTGAGCCTGAGCCTAAGCCTAAGCCTAAGTCTGTTTCTAAACCTGAGCCTAAGCCTAAACCTGAGCCTAAGCCTAAGTCTGTTTCTAAACCTAAACCCAGAACTCCCCGTGCAACAAGGCAAGGCTCAAAACAAGCGCTAGCCAGACCGCCAGTAAGAAATTTCAGGCGCAGACTTTTGTTAATCAGCCTTGAAGTGTCAGGCCTGGTTATTACTGCTGTTTCTGCAATCATGGTTCTTTTAGGTTATTCGGCTGACCGGTTTTCCGGCACCCGTTTCTTTACCAGTTTGCTGCCTTTTGCAATCGGTATTTTGGGCTTGATACTGGCGGCTGCCGTGTTGCTAATTGGCTGGTGGAAGCTTCGAAAATGGTCGCAGGGCAGGGCATCGCTGTTGGCCCCAATGCTGTCTATCAGCCTTGCGCTGGTGATTGGCTGGCTTGTCATGCAGGATCAATTCGTCCTTGCGTTCGGACACTTTCGCACGCTGGTCGGCGGCAAGCAGGAAGCCAGCAGGGTTACATTAGCTCATCAGGTCTACGCAGCTTATCGCCGCCACGATCCGGCACAACTGCAAAAGCTGGTTAATCGCGCGCAGGGCTATAATAATGTTATCGAGGAGGCGGCTGAAGTATTCGATATCGATACTAACCTGCTGCAAGGCGTTGCCGCGGCAGAGTCTTCCTTTTTGCCTCGCGATAGCAAGGATGGCGGACACGGCCTGTTTCAAATCACGCTTGTGCCAAAAGTCGTAATGGAGCAGGCCGTCACGCATTTGAAGGTGGCAAAGGCTTCATTGCTCAATCCGCGGCACAATGCGTTCATAGCGGCTGCCACGTTAAAATATTATCTGGACGAGATGAATAATGATTTGTTTCTGGGCTTGCTGGCTTATAACATCGGGCCCGCTAACGGAGGCCTTCGATTTATCATGCAGCAATATGGAGCGACAGATTTTGTCACGATACAACCTTATTTACAGCGACTGCCGCGTGATTATCCAATTCGTGTTTTATCCTACTCACTGGCGTTCAGACTCTGGGAAAAAGAAGGAAAACTGCTTGCTTATGAAGAAGGAAAAAATGCCATACATATCCAGCGCATCGGGATACCAGGCTTGCAAATGGACTTTTTTTAAGTCCCGGTGGGGCTGATCTTGAGCTTTGAATTATCGATACAACAGTGCAGCACTGATAACTGCCGCGCTGATCAGAATTGCCAATACCATTGTCCGGTGGTTATTAACCATTTGCTGGCGCAACAGGATTAACTCTTGATGTTGTGCTTCAGTCTGTTGCTGCGCATGCGCCGCATTTTCCAGAGCTTTGTAAAGCAAAGAAGGGATTTCCGGCAATTGCTCGGCAAATTCGGGAAACTGTTTGATGATTTTGTTGATTTTGGCTTTAGGACCTAAACGCTCATGGAACCATTTTTCAAGAAAAGGTTTGGCAGTCTGCCATAAGTCCAGCTCTGGATAGAGCTGCCGGCCTAAACCTTCAATATTGAGCAGGGTTTTCTGCAGCAACACCAACTGCGGCTGAACATGCATATCAAAACGCCGCGCCGTCTGGAATAAACGCAATAACAATTGGCCAAAGGAAATATCTTTCAGCGGTTTTTCAAAGATGGGCTCACAAACACTGCGGATGGCGGATTCAAATTCTTCTATGCGGGTTGATCTGGGCACCCAGCCCGATTCAACGTGCATCTGTGCAACTTTTCGATAATCCCGATTAAAAAAAGCCAGAAAATTCTCTGCCAAATAGCGTTGGTCAGACAACGACAAGGAGCCGACGATACCAAAATCAACGGCTATATATTTATCCGGCAGATCGACAAAAATATTACCCGGATGCATGTCGGCATGAAAGAAGTTATCTCTGAATACCTGGGTAAAAAAGATTTCCACACCGCGTTCGGCCAGTACTTTAAAATTTGCTCCACCCGCTTTAAGCTGCTCGATTTCACCAACGGGTATGCCGTGGATTCTTTCCATGACCATGACCTTCTCGCGGGTCAGCGGCCAGTGGATTTCGGGTATATAGATCAATTCCGAGTTGGCAAAATTGCGGCGTAGTTTGGCTGCATTTGCCGCTTCTCTGACCAGATCAAGTTCGTCCAGCGTGGTTCTTTCAAATTCGGCAACGACTTCCATGGGGCGTAATCTTCTTGCATCGGACCAGAATTTTTCAGCAAAGCGGGCCAGTTCATAGAGCAGGCCTATGTCGGAGCGGATCCTGTCTTCAATGTCAGGACGCAATACCTTAACGATTACGCTCTCGCCGCTATGTAAAACTGCGGTATGGACCTGAGCGACTGAAGCCGATGCCAGGGGCTCAGGATCAAACTTGGCAAACGCTTCGGCGATAGACATACCCAGTTCTTTTTCAATAATGCTGCGAGCAATCTCATTGGCAAAAGGCGGAACGCGGTCTTGCAGTTTTACCAGTTCATCGGCAATATCATCGGGCAGCAGATCTTTGCGAGTAGACAGGGCTTGGCCGAATTTGACATAGATAGGCCCCAAATCTTCCAGTGCACGTCTGATTCTGACGCCGCGGGACTCGGATTTGGCTTTAAGCCAATAGCTGGGAGTGACAAAGGCCAAATAACGAACAGGGCGGAACAAATGGGTTTTTAAAACGATTTCGTCCAGGCCGTGAAGGACCAGGACCCAGTTAATATGGACCAGGCGTAATAATAATTTAGGTCGGATCACGTATTTACCTTTTAAATGTGGGGCGGGCACTTTTTCCGTACCCACCTGTAAATGGCTTATCAAGGGTGGGAAGACAGTGTTGCCAAACTGGATTATTGTTTATACAGCAGCTTATTTTCCAGACGTGCGACGCGGCTTTGCAAGCGATCAAAATCGGTGCGTAATTCATCAACCCGGGCGTAAAAAATATCTACTTCAGGGCCGGACGGCAACTCGCGGGTTTCTTCCTGTAGAAATTCCGAGACGTTGAGTCTGAAGGTTTCAATGGACTCTTTGCCCCAGTCTTGACCGGCTCGAAAAAACTGGCTTATGTTATGGGCAATACTTTCGCCAGTATAACGGGCCAGTTGTTGTTCCAGATTGATATCCAGCTTAGCGAACAGCTCCTGGAATTTTTGACCCGTGTTTATGTCCCCCTCAATTTTTACTTCACCGGAGAAAATTGAACGCATGGGTTTTGAGCTGAGTCCCATTAAACCGAAGGCAAAAACCGAACCTGTCAATCGGGTATCGGGTTGATCCGGGCTGTAATCGAGCAGCTGAATTGAATCAGAACCAGGGCACAGATAAATGGTTTCATTAAACGGCGAAACAGTCACGGCAATGACTTTACCGGCCAAGGGCGCCAAAAACACACTGCTGTTCTGATCCAGGGCAAGAAATTTGTTGAGTGCGGTTTCCAGTGCACCCGTCAGCAACGGTTTGATGATCATGCTATATCTTATAACCTCTGTGAACGGCAACAATACCTTGGGTCATATTAAAGTATTCGCAGCGCTCCAGACCGGCGTTTTCCATCATTTTTTTCAACTCATCCTGTTTCGGATGCATACGTATGGATTCAGCCAGATAGCGATAACTGTCTTCATCTTTCGCAACAATTTTGCCGATCTTGGGGAGCAGCTTGAATGAATAAAAATCGTAAACTTTTTCAGTGATCTTGTCAGTCGGATGTGAAAACTCCAGCACGATAACGCGGCCGCCGGGCTTAAGTACGCGGTACATGGAGTGCAGCGCAGCATCTTTATCGGTGACGTTGCGCAGACCGAAGCCTATGCAGACACAATCAAAGGAATTATCTGCAAAGGGCAGGCATTCGGCATTGACCTGTGCATAGCGGATATTGCCGGCCAGCCCTTTGTCTATCAGGCGATTGCGGCCTGTACGCAGCATCTCGGAATTAATATCAGCCAGGACAACCTGACCTTCTTTGCCGACACGTTGCTCGAATAGCGCCGTTAAATCGCCGGTTCCGCCAGCCAGGTCAAGCACTTGCTCGCCTTTGCGGACATTGCTCAATTGCACTGCAATGCGTTTCCATAGCCGGTGAATGCCCATTGACATCAAGTCGTTCATGATATCGTACTGACCGGCAACCGAATCAAATACGCCGCGGACCAGATTGACTTTTTCTTCCTTGGCGACTCGTTTGAAACCGAAATGGGTGGTGTTGTCGTTTGTCATTGTCATGCCTGGTTTGTAAGTTGTTCTTTGCGCTTATGTCCGGCGGCTTCCAGCTTGTTGAGGTAATCGGCCCATAAGGTCTGATATTCAGCACCTAACTTATAGAGCAAATCCCAAGTGTAAATGCCGGTGCTATGGCCATCGCTAAAGACTGGAGAAATGGCATAATTACCTATAGGTTTAATTTCAATTATGGTGACATTTTCTTTGTCCACCTGAAGAATTTCCTGTCCCGCGGCATGACCCAACGCTTCAGCAGAGGGCGTGTAAACGCGCAAATATTCACACGGCAGTATAAACACACTGCCGTCATCAAAACTGATTTCAAGAATGTTGGAAACCTGATGCAGTTTGATTTCGGTAGGCCAGGTATTACAAGGGGTTACAGTTAAGCGCATAGGATTTATAAAAATACTTGGTTGTGTAAGCCGGGTTAGTGATAGGTGTAACCCGGCATTTTGCTACAAAATATAGCGGCTCAAATCCTCGTCTTCAGCAAACTCGGTCAAGTGTTGTTCAACATAGGCGGCATCAATAACAATTGTTGTTTCAATCAGGTCAGGAGCATTGTAGGAAATTTCTTCAAGCAATCGTTCCAACATCGTGTGTAATCGCCTCGCACCTATGTTTTCAGTGGCTTCATTCACTTGCCAGCCCAGTTCGGCAATGCGTTGAATACCATCGGCCGCAAATGTCAATGACACGCCTTCTGTGGCTAATAAAGCTTGATACTGTTCAGTTAGTGACGCATCTGGTTCAGTCAGAATGCGAACAAAATCATCCACAGACAGGGCGCTTAGTTCAACACGGATCGGAAAACGGCCTTGCAGTTCGGGAATCAGGTCGGAGGGTTTGGCAACATGAAACGCGCCCGAAGCGATAAACAGAATATGATCGGTTTTGATCGCACCGTATTTAGTGCTGACCGTGCTGCCTTCAACCAGCGGTAATAAATCACGCTGCACGCCTTCACGGGACACTTCGCCGCCACTACCGCCTAATTCGGAGCGTTTGCAAATTTTGTCAATTTCATCCAGAAACACGATACCGTTCTGTTCTACAGAGTCTACAGCGCGTAATCGAATGTCATCTTCATTAACCAGCTTGGATGCTTCTTCTTCCTGTAAAGACTGCAAGGCTTTTTTAATGGGCATTTTGCGCGATCGGGTTTTGCCCGAACCCAGATTCTGGAACATGCCCTGTAATTGACTGGTCATTTCTTCCATGCCGGGAGGCGCCATGATTTCTACGCCCATAGGCGCAACATGCACATCAATTTCAATTTCCTTATTATCGAGATCGCCTTCGCGCAATTTCTTGCGCATTTTTTGCCGGGTAGATTCTTCTGTATCAGACAGCATACCGGCATCAGATCTCGGCAGCAGAATATCCAGAATTCTATCTTCGGCCGCATCGTAGGCTTTGGTTTGAACCTTTTCCATTTCTGCCATGCGCATCATTTTGACGGCAGTATCGACCAAATCACGTACTATGGATTCAACATCCCTGCCGACATAACCCACTTCGGTAAACTTGGTGGCTTCTATCTTGATAAAAGGTGCATTTGCCAAACGTGCCAGACGGCGGGCGATTTCAGTTTTACCAACACCCGTAGGTCCAATCATTAAAATATTTTTGGGTGTAATTTCATCGCGTAAAGCCGTATCAACCTGTTGACGCCGCCAACGGTTTCTTAATGCGATAGCGACAGAGCGTTTGGCACTGGCCTGGCCAACAATGTGTTTATCCAGTTCACTTACAATTTCTTTAGGGGTCATCTGTGTCATGCGTTTACTACTCGTTGGGTTCTGCGTCAAGTTCTTCTATGCGCAGACTATGGTTGGTATAAATACAAATATCAGCGGCTATATTTAAAGATCTTTCGACAATCTCGCGTGCGCTCAGATTGGTGTTTTCCAGTAATGCGCGTGCAGCCGCCTGAGCAAAAGAGCCGCCTGAGCCTATGGCCATCAAATCAAATTCGGGCTCGATTACATCGCCAGTGCCGGAAATAATCAATGATGTTTTGGCATCTGCAATCGTCAGCAACGCTTCCAGTCTACGCAGGGCGCGGTCTGTGCGCCAGTCTTTAGCCATTTCGACGGCGGCGCGAGTTAAATTGCCGCGATGTTTTTCCAGTTTGCCTTCAAAATGTTCAAACAGGGTAAAGGCATCCGCAGTAGCGCCTGCAAAACCGGCAATGACTTTATCATGATATAAGCGGCGTACTTTACGGGCATTGCCCTTCATGACCGTATTGCCCAATGTGACCTGGCCGTCGCCGCCGATCACAACTTTATCGCCTCGGCGAACAGAAAGTATGGTTGTTCCTCTAAACACTGCATTATTCCAAAATTTAAAAAAAGATAGTGTTAATTTTACATGGGATGAAATTAAAATGTGGAAAAAAGCTGTCGTGAGCATATTTTTACCTGAATATATAAAACTTTCAGCCATGGTATCGGTGCTTGGGGATAGCGGTTATGCCGATATGAATTATCAACATGCTGAACCTGAGGAAAGGTATTTCGTTTCGTGTAGCCTTGAAGATAGGCTGGTTGATAAATCAAGGCAAAATTCTTTTTATTATCAATCCCGGATCATGCTTCTGTTACCTGCTATTAATGAGGAATTGCCAAGATGAGTTAATAACTTTATGTTTTTAAAGTCGAATTAATTTATCAATTAGTCATGAATTCAGTGTAATATATGCCGGATTGATCATTGGGCATTGACATCCCTCCCATTTCTACTTTACAGTTACACCCGCAAAACAAAAACGTAACGCAATAACTATTAATAATAACCCTTCGGAGCATATATCATGGCAAAACCCTTAATACAAATGGCAATGGATTCACTGGATTTCGATCAAACAGTAGCGCTTGCAACAGAAGTGGCCCCACATATTGATATTTTTGAAATCGGAACTCCCTGTATCAAACACAATGGTGTCAATCTGGTTAGAGAATTGAAAGCAAGATTTCCAGACAAATTACTGTTAGTCGACCTTAAAACAATGGATGCCGGCGAATACGAAGCAACGCCTTTCTATGCAGCAGGCGCTGATATTTGTACAGTTCTTGGCGTATCAGGTCTGGCCACTTGTCAAGGCGTTATCAAAGCAGCAAACGCACATGGCGCAGAAGCTCAAATCGATTTGATCAATGTTGACGACAAAATAGCGTGTGCTCGCGCAACTGCAGAAGCAGGCGCACAGATCATTGGTATTCATACGGGTCTTGATGCACAGGCAGCCGGTCATTCACCTTTTGAAGATCTGAGTGAAATCGCCGCATTGGGCTTACCTGTCAGAATTTCAGTAGCAGGCGGTATTAAAGCATCAACTGTTCAGGATGTTGTAAGAGCCGGTGCAAACATTATCGTAGTTGGCGCGGCAATTTATGGAGCACCATCACCTGCTGAAGCAGCCCGTGAAATCCGCGAACTAGTCGACGCAGTATAATTATTATGCATCAGCAGCTTATTATAGAAAAGATTTCAGGCATTCTTGAGGCTACAGATAATACGTATGAAGTAAAACTGACAAATCTGCTTGACGGTGCGAAGCGTATTTTTATCGCAGGTGCGGGGCGTTCCAGGCTCGTTGGTAATTTCTTTGCCATGAGGCTGGTGCACGGCGGTTACGAGGTGAGTGTTGTTGGTGAAATTGTTACGCCGAGCATTAAAGCGGGCGACTTATTGATCATCATCTCCGGTTCTGGAGAAACAGAACAGCTGATTGCATTCACTAAAAGCGCAAGAAAAGTAGGTGCAAACATCGTGTTGATTTCGGCTAAAAGCGACTCAACCATTGGAGATATGGCAGATGCAGTTTTTCAAATTGGTCGTGCCGAACAATATGGTAAAGTTCGAGGCATGCCGATGGGAACCGTATTTGAACTCTCTACATTATTCTTTCTGGAAGCCATCATTTCACATATCATTCATGAAAAAGGCATCCCTGAAGAGGTAATGAGAGAAAGGCACGCTAATTTAGAGTAACATCAAAAGAGCGAGTGGTAATGCCCACTCGTTCTGATATGTGTTATCAAGAACTAAAATAACATTTGTGACAAATCGCCAGTTGATGTGATTCACTACACGTAATTTACCAATTTAGTAAGGAGAACAATATGACTTCGCGCCGAGAATTAGCGAACGCCATACGCGCTTTGAGCATGGATGCTGTACAAAAAGCAAACTCTGGACATCCAGGTGCACCTATGGGAATGGCTGACATTGCCGAGGTGTTGTGGAACGATTTCATGCGCCACAATCCGGCCAACCCGAAATGGTCGAATCGTGACCGTTTCGTGCTTTCAAATGGTCATGGTTCAATGCTGTTATATTCGCTGTTGCACCTGACCGGCTATGATCTTCCGATGGAAGAGTTAAAGAACTTTCGTCAACTGCATTCCAAAACACCGGGTCACCCTGAATATGGCTATGCACCTGGAATTGAGACCACAACCGGACCTCTAGGCCAAGGTATTACCAACGCAGTTGGTATGGCGATTGCCGAAAAAGCGCTGGCAGCTCAATTCAACAAGGATGATCACAAAATTGTTGATCATCATACTTATGTGTTCATGGGTGATGGCTGTTTGATGGAAGGCATCTCTCACGAAGCCTGTTCGTTGGCTGGAACGCTGGGTCTGGGCAATCTAATCGCCTTCTGGGACGACAACGGCATTTCCATTGATGGTCATGTCGAGGGCTGGTTCACCGATAATACACCCATGCGTTTTGAAGCTTACGGCTGGCATGTTATTGCAGATGTTGATGGACACGACCCTGTTGCGATAACTAAAGCAGTCCAATTGGCTAAAGTCATGACGGACAAGCCGACTCTGATCTGCTGTAAAACAACCATTGGTTTTGGTTCGCCGAATAAAGCGGGTACCCATGCCTGCCACGGTGCTGCGCTGGGTCAGGACGAAATCAATCTGACCAAGGCTGCTCTGGGCTGGGATCATGAGGCGTTTGTCGTTCCTGAGCAAGTGTATGCCGGCTGGGATGCCAAAGCGAAAGGCGCCAAGGCGGAAAAGGAATGGAACGGCAAGTTTGCAGCTTACCAGGCTGCATATCCTGAGTTGGCCGCTGAATACGAACGGCGTATGGCTGGTGAACTGCCAAAAAATTGGGCGACTGATGCGAATAATTTTGTTAATGCCGTTAATGCTGAAGCCAAAACAACAGCGACACGTTTGTCTTCCTTAGCGTCAATAGAAGGTTACGCAAAGATTCTGCCGGAAATTTTTGGCGGTTCTGCAGACTTGGGTACTTCCAATATGACCGAATGGTCCGGGCACAGGCCGATGCGTGCCAATAAACCAAACGCTAACTACGTTAATTATGGTGTTCGCGAATTCGGTATGTCTGCGATTTTAAATGGTCTTGCTGTACATGGCGGGTTAATTCCGTTTGGCGCGACCTTCCTGATGTTCTCTGAATATGCTCGAAACGCGTTACGTATGGCCTCTTTGATGAAGATTCGTTCGATCTTCGTTTATACCCACGACTCTATCGGACTGGGCGAGGACGGTCCTACCCATCAACCGATTGAACAAATCGCGACACTTCGATTGATTCCATTTATCCAGGTTTGGCGTCCTTGCGATGCAGTTGAAACAGCCGTTTCCTGGAAAGCGGCTATCGAACATAAAGAGGGTCCTTCGATTTTGATTTTTTCACGCCAGAATCTGCCTCACGTACCGCGCACAGAGCAACAAATCAAGGCTATTTCTCGTGGCGGTTATATTCTGAGCGACAGCGACGGCCAGCCGGAAGCGATCATTATTGCTACCGGATCAGAAGTTGAATTGGCATTGAAAGCAGCTGATGAACTAAGGTCTTCAGGCAAGAAAATTCGTGTAGTATCAATGCCTTCTACGAATATCTTTGATGCTCAGGATGCAGCTTATCGTGAATCAGTGCTGCCTTCTGCCGTGACCCGGCGAGTCGCAGTTGAAGCGGGTGTGACCGATGGCTGGTGGAAGTATGTAGGGACCAATGGAAAAATCGTAGGTATCAACCATTTCGGTGAGTCTGCTCCAGCCGGTCAACTCTTCAAAGAGTTTGGCTTCACCGTTGAAAACGTAGTCAAGAACGTAAAAGCAGTACTTTAGTTCTAAATAACAAATATAGAGTAATTACACACATTATATTTGGAGAAAGACCCCCTAACTTTGAATGCGTCCAGCAATCTGTTATGTCGGGGTCTTGATCCACTTCTTCCGACTTATAGGTGAACGACGTGAAAAAGAATAATTTGACCCGAGGTGCATTTGCAGCACTGCTGCTAGCGAGTACAGTGGCAGGCGCAGAACAACAATATCCAGCGGCAGACTTTAAGCCGGAAGTGATTTACCAGGACAGTGACTATATCGCCAAGAATAGCCCCTCAACAACAACCAAGGCGCCTGCATCGACTTCAACAACTGCTTCTAGCGCCGCAGGAGGAAGTGATGTGGATTCAAAATACCCTGCCGCAAACTTTCAACCGGAAGTTTTGTACCATGATCCTAATTACAAACCCGGTACATCTGTAAACAAAGAAACTGTATCGGAAGAGATATTTGGCGAGAAGTCGGAAGAAATTGCTTCGGAACAGGTAGAAAGTCAAATTGAAAGTCCTGTAAAGAAAGAAGTATTTGGCTCGGAACAGGGAGAAAGTCAAAGTATAAGCACTACTGCTGCCGCGAGCAAAGAAGAATCGTCCATGCTGACTTATCTGATTGGTTTAGTGATTCTTGCCGGGGCTGGATTTTATTTTTTCAAAAAACAAAGCTCGACTACTGCCTCGACTACTGTTAAGAAACAGGCGCCATTACCTGCCAGAACTTCTTATACACTGACCGGCGTCAGCAAATATTTAAATAAGGTGTCGGGAACCGGCGTATCCAGATACCTGGAAAAACATGTCAAGTCGTCATCAGCAACAACCGGAGTTGCAAAATATATGGCAAAAAAAGCAGTGTCTACAAAAGAACCGGCAGCGCGAGCAGCAACTGGAGTTGAAAAGTACATGCGCGACCGGGGGTAGTCAATGAGCGAAAATAACTTGAATGGTATGTTTTTGCCTGCTGTAGCTGGATTATTCTTTTTCATGAAACGACCTAAAGTTAAGGAAGTCGAGACCGTATATCCTGTTTACACCAGAGATGACAGCGGACTCACCGGAGTTGCGAAGTATCTGGAAAACCAGGAAGCGATTTTATTGGCTGAAAGAAATGCAAAGCTGTTGGAAGAACAAAAGCCTGTGCAATTAGTGAGTGGCGTTGCCAGGTATATACAATTGCAGGAACAGTTTCCAACCAGTGGCGTGACTAAATATGTACTGAGACAGGCTTTGGCTGAAAAACAAAAGCAGCAGGAACCGGGGGAAATTGGAGCGACCGGTGTTGAAAAATATTTAAAAAATAAAAAACCGGCGCCAGGGCTGACAGGAGTAGCCAAGTATCTGAAATATCAGGAAAGTTTGCCGCAACCCAGCAAAGTCGCCAAATACATGGCTAAACAAGCCATTTTAGCCGCCATGCAACCAAAAGGAGTTAAGTCAGCTGCAATTCAGCTTGAAGTCACCGGCGTCGCCAGGTATTTG
This sequence comes from Methylococcaceae bacterium, assembly GCA_024636875.1. Taxonomy (GTDB): domain Bacteria; phylum Pseudomonadota; class Gammaproteobacteria; order Methylococcales; family Methylomonadaceae; genus JAGXGJ01. The sequence goes on from JAGXGJ010000001.1 coordinate 37,017, forward strand.
CAGCATCAGGCTAGTCTGCCGCAGCCGAGCAGAGTTGCCAGATATGTCGCAAAACAGGCTGTTTTAGCTGCACTGCAAGAAATGCAAGCCCCTGTTGAAGCTAAGGCAACTGGTGTTGCCAAGTATCTGCAACATCAAGCCAGCCTTCCACAGCCCAGCAGAGTTGCCAAATATGTAGCACAACAGGCAGCTCTGGCCGCAAAGCAAGCAAAGAAGCCAGTTGCGCAGTCAGGGTCGACTGGCGTTGCCAAATACCTGCAACATCAAGCTGAACTGCCGCAACCGAGCAGGGTATCCAAGTACATGGCAAGGCTGGCTTTAGTCGAAAAGCAAAAACCGGTAGTGGTTGAAACTGGTGTTGATAAATATATGCGTTATCAGGGTTAATAGATTCTCTGGAAAACACATGGGGACTGAACTAAAAAATTTTTGCGATGTCAATTTAGATTCATTTTAATAAAGTCTGCGTCAGATTTATATCGATGATTACGCTTCCGGGCGCCGTTTAAATAGGGGGCATTCATGATTACATTTGACTATTACGCGATTATACGATTTTTTAAACTATAAATATTAAGGTACCAATTATGGGCAAGAATTTACTTGAACAACTTAGAAAAGTCACTGTAGTTGTGGCCGACACCGGAGATCTCCAGGCAATTGAAACATTCAAGCCGCACGATGCAACGACTAACCCGTCGTTAATTACTGCTGCTGCACAAATGCCGCAATACCAGGGCATCGTTGATGACACCCTGAAAGGCGCCAGAGCGACATTAGGCAAGGCTGCACCAGCAGCACAGGTTGTTTCCCTTGCATTTGATCGTCTTGCTGTTGCTTTCGGAATTAAAATTCTCGAAATTATTCCGGGCCGCGTTTCTACTGAAGTCGATGCACGGCTTTCTTTCGACACTGAAGCATCAATCGCTAAAGGCCGCGAACTGATCGCTCACTACGAAGAGCAAAATGTTTCGCGCGAACGGGTGCTGATCAAGGTCGCTTCCACTTGGGAAGGCATACAGGCCGCAGCGGTTCTGGAAAAAGAAGGTATTCATTGTAACCTGACGCTGTTGTTTGGCAAGCATCAGGCAATTGCCTGTGCCGAAAATGGCATCACGCTGGTTTCTCCTTTCGTTGGGCGGATTCTTGACTGGTACAAGAAAGACACAGGACGTGATTCTTATGCGCCTGCTGAAGATCCTGGTGTAGTTTCAGTCACTGAAATCTATAATTACTACAAAAAATTTGGCTATAAGACCGAAGTGATGGGCGCCAGTTTCCGCAACATAGGTGAAATTATGGAATTAGCGGGCTGCGATTTGTTAACGATTGCGCCGTCGCTGTTGGCTGAATTGCAATCTACTGAAGGTGACTTGCCGCGGAAATTGGATCCAGAGAAGGCTGCCAGCATGTCTATTGAAAAAACATCCATAGACAAGGCTACTTTTGACCGTATGCACGCCGAAAATCGTATGGCTACAGATAAACTGGCTGAAGGTATCAGCGGTTTCGCGAAGGCATTGGAGTCGCTCGAAGAGCTGCTCGCAGCGCGTTTGGCGAGCCTGGAGGGTTAAAAATACCTGGTTGTCCGGGTTATGTTATGGATATTTCAATATTCGTAATCCGGATGGCTGCGTCTCCAGACTTCCAATGTAATTGAATAAAACAGGATTCCTAAATGTCACAGAAAATATCAGATGTCGTCAAACCCGGCGTTGTCACCGGTGAAGATGTACAAAAAATCTTTGCAATTTGCAAAGAAAAGAAGTTTGCAATGCCTGCAGTCAATGTTATTAATACCGATTCAATCAACGCGGTATTGGAAGCTGCGGCTAAAGTTAAAGCGCCCGTTGTTATCCAGTTATCCAACGGTGGTGCTCAATTTGTTGCTGGTAAAGGCCTTAAGCTGGAAGGGCAGCAAACTGCAATCCTGGGCGCTATATCTGGCGCCCAGCATGTACACCTGATGGCAGAAGCTTATGGTGTACCGGTCATTCTCCACACTGACCATGCGGCAAAAAAATTGCTGCCCTGGATTGATGGTCTACTGGATGCCGGCGAGAAATATTTTGCTGAAAAAGGCAAGCCGCTATTCAGCTCACATATGCTGGATTTGTCTGAAGAAAGCCTGAAAGAAAACATCGAAATCTGCGGCCAATATTTACAGCGCATGTCCAAAATGGGTATGACGCTAGAAATCGAATTGGGTGTTACCGGCGGTGAAGAAGACGGCGTTGATAACAGCGGTATGGATAGCTCTTTGTTGTATACCCAGCCGGAAGATGTTGCCTATGCCTATGAACAGTTAAGCAAAATCAGTCACCGATTTACTATTGCCGCTTCTTTCGGCAATGTACATGGGGTTTATAAACCGGGCAATGTGAAATTGACGCCTACCATTTTGAACAACTCACAAAAGTATGTGACTGAAAAATACGCTGTACCTGCAAATACATTAAATTTCGTCTTTCATGGTGGTTCTGGTTCTACAGCTGCAGAAATCAAGGAATCGATCAGCTACGGCGTCGTTAAAATGAATATAGATACCGACACCCAATGGGCTACGTGGGAAGCTATCATGAACTATTACAAGCAAAATGAAGCTTATTTGCAAGGTCAAATCGGTAACCCGGACGGTGACGATAAACCGAATAAAAAATACTACGATCCCCGCGTTTGGCAGCGTGCCGCTGAAGTGGGCATGGTTACCCGTTTAGAGAAAGCTTTCCAGGAATTGAACGCTGTCAATTCTTTGTAAGCGCCAATGATTCAAATAAACCGATGTTTATTCATCGGTTTATTTGTTTTTATAAGCCATGGATGGGGTTTGATAAAACATCTTGAGTATTCAACCTTACCGCATTAAATATCGATATTGCTACAGCCTGGAACGGTTTCACTATCATCAGTTTTGGGACGAACAATCAGATTCAACCGATCCAATATTTTTTTTCTGATCTCATCGCCTGTTTCTTTTACGAAGGTAATTATAAATTGTTCGCCGCAGCGGCAAATCATAGGCCGTCAATACCAGCTTTTAGCACAAAAGCAGCATCCTTAACCCCTGGTTTAGTCTAAAAATAGCATATCCATCTGGTGTGTATTCCAAACCCCGCCCACAGGACAGGGCTCCCCTGATCGTAGTCGAAGGGCTCAGGGGGAACGTGGGGTCTAAGTCTCAACTGATTTTTTTAGGATAAATTGGGCGCCCTTCATTTTGGGGTAAAAGTAGTAAACAGTTCAAACATAAGGCACAACGACCCCTCAGGTTTCCCTGATATTTTTTTAAATCCAGCCTAAAAAATGGTTGCGGTTGGCTTTGAGAAATTATCTGTAAGAGCCGTTCCAACCAATCCCCCTCAAGCGGAATGCCGGTTAGCAGCTCAATGGGGGCTTTCCCTTTGCGTTTTCCGCTCTTGTAGAGGTGATGATTGTGGTAAAACATAATCA
>JAGXGJ010000052.1 GCA_024636875.1 Methylococcaceae bacterium
AACCATTTTTTAGGCTGGATTTAAAAAAATATCAGGGAAACCTGAGGGGTCGTTGTGCCTTATGTTTGAACTGTTCACTACTTTTACCCCAAAATGAAGGGCGCCAGATTTTCCTCTGTTAAAGGGGGCTGAAGTCCAGTGGTACGGAAACGTACGCTAAGGACTGATTTAGCCAAAAATCAATGTTAAATCTGTCTCATAAATCGATTAATAGACAGATTGTCTATAGATGAGGTGCAAAACGATTTAGTAGACATGGTTTTTTAGTGCAATTTCTATGTCCATAAACTTGTGATATTTTAGACACTTATGAAATTAGTCAACTTACTTTAGACGCTAACGTACGTTTTCGTACCAATGGACTCCAGACCCCGTTTGTATCGTAATCGGTGGCGATTTTCACTGGAATATACACAACCCCGTTCAGAAAACGGGTGCGAAGATTATTGACGTGACACGCTCAGCCTTGTTTTATTTCATCAGTTCGCGTGAATTACACTGACATTTATCGTTATCACGGGTGGATTGCACAGATAAATCCGGTGGAACTTTAGAGCCTTTTGTTGATTAGCACCCAACACTGGAATCCCCCATGTTTGTCGCGGTGTTTCAGACCGGAATTTAAAACATAAAGATCATTGCCTTAAATCTTTAACAACCCTGACTACTTCATTATCATCGGCGATTGTTTCTATGCTGAACCCCAGTTTTTTAACCAGCGATAACATAGGCTTGTTAACGACCAACACTTCACCTTCAAAAAATGAAATACCTTTTGATTTGGCCATCTGCATCAAGGCTTTCATGATTCTGCTACCTATTCCCAAATGCTGACAGTCATCGGCGACCACCAGTGCAAACTCTACCGAATTGCCGTCCGGGTTCATCAGATAGCGGCCAACACCCAATTCACTGGGCATGTTTGCATCCTTGGTTACGGCAACAAAGGCCATTTCACGGTCATAATCGATTTGCGTGAAGCGGACTATCATTTCCGGCGTTAATTCCTGTAATGCTTGCATAAACCGGAAATATTTCGTGTGTTCGGACAGGCGATGGTGAAAATCTTTTTCCATGCCTGCGTCTTCAGGACGAATCGGCCGGATTGTGATATTGGCGCCGTTGGTCAATTGAAAATTCTGGATGAGTTCATGGGGATAGGGATGAATCGCCATGTGGGAATAGCGGGAAAGCTGATGCGATATTTGCGCTTTGATGCGGGCATCAACAGCCATTACACCGTGTTCATCGACAATCAGCGGATTAATATCCAGCTCCAGAATTTCCGGCAGTTCACTGACCATCGTCGATATATTCAGCAACACATCAATCAGGGCTTGTTTATCTGCGGGAGGTAATTGACGGAACTCCTGCAGATATTTAGCCGCCTTGGTTTTGGCAATCATTTGCTCAACCATATAGGTATTGAGTGGAGGTAAGGCGACGGCGCTATCGTGCAAGATTTCGACCATAGTGCCGCCCAGTCCAATACTGATGGCTGGACCAAATACAGGGTCCCTGACAACGCCTATCATGAGTTCACGACCACTGGGACTCCGGAACATGGGTTCAACAGTCATGCCTACTTTAGTAATTTCGGGATGGTTGCGTTTAATTGCGGCTTCCATTTCCGCATAGTTGCGGGAAATATCCTGAACGCTGTTAATGTTGAGCCTGACGCCGCCGATATCGGATTTATGACTGAATTCAACCATATTGACCTTCAAAACCACCGGAAATTTCAACGTTTCAGCGGCAATCATCGCATCTTTTGCATTGGATACTCTGATGGTTTGTGTAACTGGAATATTAAAGGCGGCAAGTATGGCTTTGGATTCCTGAGCAGTCAAAACCTGGCGGCCTTCCGAAAGTACGCGTTCGATAATTAAACGGGAACCGTCAACATCGGGGGTTGCAAGTTCATCGCCAGGAGAAGGGATTTGTTTTAACAGGATCTGATTCTGGGTGTAGTTAGCTAAAAATGAAAATGCATCGACTGCGGTTTCAGGGGTATTAAAATGGGCTACTTTGCTATTTGCAAAAAGATCTCGACCTTCCTGAACCCGTGCTCCGCCGGTCCATGAAGCCAGCACCGGTTTTTTACTGATTTTGGCGCCTTCAATAATGCACTGTGCAACCTCTGTTGGATTGGTCATTGCCTGGGGTGTCAAAATAACCAGTACACCGTCTATGTTTTTATCTTTAAGGCAAATTTCCAGCGCTTTCTGGTAACGTTCAGATGTGGCATCGCCCAGGATGTCAATGGGATTGGCATGAGACCAGTGTACCGGTAACACTTCATTTAATGCATCTATGCTGGCTTGACTTAATTCAGCCATATGTATGCCGACATCTTCAGCCCGGTCAGTACTCATTACACCGGGGCCTCCGGCATTGGTAATAATAGCCAGGCGGTCTTTTTTGACGACATAATTATTTGCTAAAACGCGTGCCGCGGAAAACAGTTCGGTGATGTTGTATGCCCTGACAACGCCAGCTCGCGCTATGGCAGCATCAAAAACATTATCGCCACCAACCATCGCTCCGGTATGCGACATGGCGGCTTTGGAGCCCGCTTCATGACGGCCGGATTTAATCAGAATAACCGGTTTTAAACGAGCGGCCGCCTTAAGACCACTCAAGAAGCGGCGTGCATCGTGTATGCCTTCCACGTACATCAGAATGCCGGTCGTTTTACTATCGGTTGCCAGGTAATCCAGCACTTCACCGAAATCGATGTCAGCTGCGCCGCCCATCGATACGACCGTTGAAAAACCGATGTCCTGCTGTTTAGCCCAGTCTAGAATTGCAGTGCAAATCGCGCCTGATTGAGATAAAAGCGCCAGATTACCGTCTTTAACCGTGCCATCACCGAATGTCGCATTAAGCTGTCCGCTGGGGCGAATAACACCAAGACAGTTCGGGCCAATAAGCCGGATACTGTAACGGTGAGCAATATCCAGTACTTCTTGCTGCAATCGTATTCCTTCTACTCCCAGTTCACCAAAGCCGGCAGTAATAATAATGACAGCGTTAACACCTTTTTCACCACATTGGCGAATGATGCCGGGAACACTGGGTGCGGGTGTGGCAATGACCACCAAATCCAGGTCTTCGGGAACGGCATTTAAATCAGGGTAGGCTTTTAATCCCAATAATTGGTCACGTTTGTTGTTTACCGGATATAGACCTCCTTTAAAGCCAGCCTCCTGCATATTAAGCAGTAACCGATAACCGACGCTGTTTTCACGTTCAGATGCGCCAACAATGGCAACTGATTTAGGGGTGAAAAAGCGGTTTAGATAATGAGGGCCCATTGTTGCTCCATAGTAAGAAAAAAGAAATACATAAAAAGGGTAGCATTTTTAATCAGGTATACTGATTAAATTTTGGTGAAATGTTTGAGTCATTTTAGGCACTAAATGTACCCAAGGTGCGAGGCGTATCTTTCCTTAACGATACGCCCCGTCAGATTACTATAAGTCTATTTTACCAGCTTTCTCATTTCGACGGGCGAGACTCTTCCTTTGGACGAAACCTTGTCATAAACCTCGTCAAAAGCTTGAGTACAAAACGCTAGTCGTGCCCGGACATTATCATAATCGCTATGGTCGAACATTATTCTGAAATCCTCCCGGCTTAGCGTTGTTTTTGCATACAACGCCTGGTAGCCTTGATGATCCATGACGAACTTTTCCAGTAACGGCAGGGCAGAGTTGTTATCGAAATTTGCCTTGAGCGGGGTGCCATAGGCGCCGATATCGACATACATTTCATCTACCCTGCCATCCACTTTCCGGAGCGGATGCACGAATCCGAGATGCCTGTCATTGTCAAAAATCGCCATCGGCGAAAGCCATAACGGGTACAGATTGAAATGCTTGTGGAAATACCCGATGGATTGTTTCAGGTACCGGATCGGCATCAGCATATCCTGAACTACATGAAACTTCTCCCTGAGCCTGCGCGTGGTTTCAGTTTCCGTGTACTTCAGCAGTTCAATCCGGGGCGGCAAAGCCCATCCTAATAAGCTTCTGAAAACAGGATGATTGCCGAAGGGAATGATTTCTTCCATCGTCCAGAAATAACTGCGGGTGTGCCGGTGGTAATAATCCCTCAGGGGAATATACTCAACACCGGCTTTCCTGTTTTTCAGGTATGTTTCCACATGCTTGTAAAACCAGGGTTTGTACCAGCGGCCGATGGCATTAAATGTACCGTCAGATTCTATGCCATTGCTGAAATTGCCTCGCATGATCGCCGCCCTGTCCTGGCTATAAACCAGGCCTTCGACGAAATCGTTTGCTTTGGGTTTTCGGGAAGCCTCCTCGAAAGCTTCGACCATATCATCAAGGTTATAGACCGGCTGATAATGGACCCTGACATATTTTTTCGCCGGAATGATTTTAAGTTCGGCGGCTACCAGAAAGCCCAGGGTGCCATGGCTCCAGGGGATCAGGTAAAATAAATCTGCATTTTCCGATGGACTGCACGTCATTAACTGTCCATCGGCGGTTACGAGGTCGAATGATGCACAAATAAACTGGAATAATCCGTATTTGTGGCTGCTGGATTCAATGCCAAAGCCCATAATCAAGCCACCCACAGTCAAATCGTCAAGTTCCGGTACAACGGCCAGTGTCCAGCCTTTGGCTATCAGATCGCGGGAAATCTGACCCATCGTCGCCAGTGGTTCTACCTTGACCGTTCCGCGTTGTTCGGAAATTTCGAGTATATCGTATAGGCCGACATCAATTTTGCGATGAGAGAGCTTGTATTTTGGCACCAATTCACTCATGGTCTTCCAGCCTGACCTTGCCGTACAGAGCTTTTCCTGCGCCCCGTCTTTTTTCCAGTCCTCAATTTGCCGGATCACCTTTTGAACTCTTAGCTCATGTTTTACGGGGGCGCTTCTGAAATGAAACACCAACAAATTCCGGACACTTGTATAGGCGCTGTACAGCGCCGAAACAGGCAGCAGAACGACAGTGGCGAATAGGCCACGGTAATGAGTCAGTATGTGTTCGAATAGATGGCCGGTTTTTGTCACTATATTCCAATCCATAAATGAGCCTGAAATAGGGATAAGATCCTGTTTCAGGATGGTTAAAAAAGTCAAAATTTATTACTGTAATCCAAATTAATCTGCGGCGGGTAAGTTGTGGGCGGCCGGTGGTCAATCTGTGGGCAACAGGGATGTTGTCCATCAGGTTGTCCACGGGACCGCGTCCATTGCTTATCCACCACGCTGATTGAACGCAAATTTTGATCTTCTCAAGCTGCCCAAGAGGTCCCTTCAAAGTCACCCTGATGGACGCTGTCAATGCAAATAAAACCGGGTTATTGGGCTTGCGCCGCTCGCCAATCTTTGAACACACCGGCCTGGTTTTTTCGTACTGCTGCCGCTGCCCGATATAGTTCCTGGATTTCCCCAGATTGTACAGATGGGCAATAGAAATGCGGCCAAGCGGTTGATAGCCGGTTTCGCCGAAAACTTGATAAGCGCGCTCACAGAGCTTTTGGAAGAGACTCTGTATATTTGCAAAAATCATTGTGTAAATCCAGCCAGAAAAATATGCTCATTGCGCTATTTGCCCGTCAACGATACAAATTTGTCGTTTTGCCCTATCACCTAAAGCTTGATCGTGGGTGATAATCATCAGCGTTACACCCTGATGATTAAGATTTTCCAATAACTCGATAATTTCTATACCGGATTTGCTGTCAAGATTGCCGGTCGGCTCATCTGCGAGCAATATTTCCGGCCGCATAATCATGGCTCTGGCAATGGCAACCCGCTGCAGTTGTCCGCCGGAAAGCTGATCAGGCCTGTGGTTAGCCCTATCTTGCAGATTGACAGAGGCTAATGCTTGCGCTACTCGTTGTTTACGCTCTTTAACAGCTATGCCAGCGAGTATCATCGGCATTTCAACGTTTTCAGCGGCCGACAAACGCGGGATTAGATGAAAAAACTGAAACACAAAGCCAATATTTTCGCGGCGGACTTTGGCGAGTTCATCATCGCTACGCTGCGTAACATCCTGATTATTCAACACATAACGCCCTGAGGATGGCTTGTCAAGCAGGGCAATAATATTCAGCAACGTCGATTTCCCAGAACCTGAGGGCCCCATGACCGAAACATACTCTCCTTTGTTAATAGCGATTGTAATGTCATTTAACGCATGGACTGTTTGTTCGCCCACTTGAAAATAGCGATGTATCTTTTCCAGCTGAATCATTTTTGTTCACGAGCATAAGCGCCCGCAACCACGCCTTCCCGGCCTACTGACAGCACCACTTTATCGCCAACATTCAGACCTTCTAATACTTCAATCGTGTTCCAGTTGGCCAGACCCGGTTTAAATTTGCGCTCTACCAATAAACCATCGGCCTGCATCAGCAATACCCTGTTGTTTTCCAGCACCGCCTCAGCAGGCACTTTGAGTGCTTCTTGCTTGCTGGCTAACAAGACTTCAATATCAGCACTGTAGCCAGGCAGTAAATCTTTAATCTCATTCGGATCAGTTAATTTAACCTCTACCTCAACAGTGCGTGCCTGCTTTTCTTTTTCCTGCACATAGGGGGCTATTCGGCTTACCGTTCCCGAGCAGCGTTTTTCGGTAAAGGCATCCAGTGACACACAGGCGGACATACCGGTCCTTATTTTCGGCGCATCCACTTCATCGATCGGTGCAGACACATATAAACAGCTGACATCCAGTAAATCAATGGCGGGCAAAGTTGCAATACCGGGAGGCGAGGGGGTTACGTACTCCCCCAGTTCGACATTGATTTCTGCAACTCTTCCATCAAAAGGCGCGAAAACGAATGTGCGTTCAACCGCTGCCTGAGCGGCATCGAGATTTGCCTCACTAACAGCAATGGTCTTGCGGGAAGCATTGCAGGATGCACGTTTGGCTCTTGCATCGGTTTCTTTTGTATCAAGTACTTCTTCAGAAACAATATCATATTTTTTCTGCAGGGATGAGCGCCGGGCTTCGCGTTCTGCTACGGCCGCAAGTAGACAGACCTGCTCGGCGGTTGCCTGATTAGCCATGATCTGAAACTCCTGTAATTTTGCCTGTGCTTTCAAATCCTTGTTCCATACTTCCATCAGCAATTGATCTTGCTTGACACTATCGCCTTCCCTGACATGAAGTTCCGCAACTTGCCCACCCGCAGCAGGTGCCAGAAAAGCGCGCCTGCAGGCTTTAACAGTCCCTACTCGAGTATTGGAAACTGTTTCCCTTACCTCTCCTTTTTCAATGCGGACTGTTTCAACATCAACAAACTTGGGTCGTTTAACAAAGAAAAAAATCGCTGCAATCGCTGTAAGGCATATGATAACTATCAGTTTTTTACTGCCCATTGAAATCATTTAATGTGATTACCAGGAAAAAATATGCCTTGCAGTAGCTGCCCAGGCAGTTACTATAGAGATAAATAATTGAATTATACTTTTATTCTTTACCGGGAATCACCTAAGTTAGGAGAAATTCAACTTTAAAGCACAGGTTTTTATTATCAATGCCATTGCCGGGGAATAGGTCTAGGCCGAAGAAGTCGAACATTTTCTGAAAAATTCCAAAAAACAACATTACCTTTTTAATAGTTGAGTTTTTCCAGGATGGTGTATTAGGTTTTCCAATCAATGCCAGGGTTCATTAATCAGTTATTCTGAATATTAAAGAGAGTTAATTCCGATTGCAACCTATTAGCTGATTTGTTGCTAAAAGGTAAAATCAAAATAATTGACTTATGGGGTTGGATTTCCTATTGTATCTATTATGAAATGCGCTATAAGAGATTTGAATATATTGACTTTTGATTGATAATTTACTGGGACAAATTGCGAATGATCAAGATAAAGAAAGGACTGAATTTGCCGATAAAGGGAGAACCCAGGCAGTCTATCAGTGAGGCAATTCCGGTAAAGACCGTTGCTATCGTCGGTTGCGATTATCATGGCATAAAGCCTGAAATGGCCGTGAAGGTCTCCGACCCGATCAAAAAAGGCCAACTGGTATTTTCAGACAAAAGAATACCCGCCATACATTTTACGTCGCCGGGCACAGGATTTATCAAGGCAATAAATAGGGGCGAACGGCGTACTCTGTTATCGGTGGTGATTGAGCTTTCCGGAACGGAAGAAGTCGTTTTTAATAGCTATTCCAGCGAACAGCTACTCGGCTTGAACAGGCAGCAGATTATAACCCAGTTGCTTGAATCCGGTCTCTGGACTGCCCTGCGTGAGCGCCCCTTTAGCAGAATCGCCAATCCTGAACACAAGCCCCATTCCATTTTTATCACCGCCATGGACACCAATCCTTTGGCGCCTGCCATTGATCAAATTTTAAACGGCAATGAAACGGATTTCGAAACCGGAGCGAATCTGGTATCAAGATTAACTGATGGACAAGTATTTTTTTGCAAGGCTCCCGGCACGAAAATACCCGTTCCGGCAATTAAAAATCTTTCCTTGCAAATTTTCAAAGGTCCTCATCCCGCCGGCAATGTAGGGACGCATATTCACTTTCTCGATCCGGTGTATCGGGGAAAAACAGTCTGGCACATCGGCATTCAGGATATTATTTCGGTAGGCAAATTGTTCAGCACCGGCAAATTATATACCGATCGCATCATCTCATTCGCCGGACCTTCAATTAAAAATCCCCGTTTAATAAAGACCCGGCTCGGCGCCGCCGTTGACGAACTATCCAGCGGTGAACTCGTTGAGGGGGAGCATCGGATTATTTCCGGTTCGATATTATCCGGATATCACGCCATCGGTGAGACTGCTTATTTAGGCCGCTATCATCAACAGATTTCTATCTTGCCCGAATTCCGCAAACGTAAACTTTTTGGCTGGCTGAGCCCCGGATTGAACCAATATTCCATCAAAAATATCGTCTTATCAAAATTTATACCGGGCAGAAAATGCGATTTCACCACCTCCACCCATGGCGATGTACGTGCCATATTGCCCAGTGGCAACTATGAACGGGTCATGCCGCTCGATATTTTACCACTGTATTTGATCCGGGCTTTGGCAGTGGACGATCTGGAAGAAGCTGAAAATCTCGGCTGTCTGGAACTGGATGAGGAGGATTTGGCCTTGTGTGCGTTTGTCTGTCCGTCAAAACAGGAATTCGGCCCGATGTTGCGTAGAAACCTTGTCCAGATTGAAGAAGAGGGTTAGGTTGTGAAGGATCAGGAAAGTTTTGCAGACAAGCTAAAGAGGATTTTTGCCAAGGGCGGCGCACTGGAAAGCCTTTATCCCTTATATGAAGGAGCGGAAAAATTTCTGCTGACACCGGGAAGCGTAACACGAGGCGCCCCGCATGTGCGTGATTTCATGGATCTCAAGCGGATGATGATTACCGTGGTGTTCGCATTAATACCCACCGTCATTATGGCGCTCTATAACACTGGACTTCAGGCCAATCTGGCGCTGCAGGAAATGGGTTTAACATCGATTGCGGGGTGGCGAGGAGATTTGTCAGGACTGCTAGGCATCGGCGCCGATCCGGACAGCATTTTGGACAACACGGTACACGGTGCACTCTATTTTTTGCCGGTTTATATGCTCACCCTGATTGCAGGCGGCTTTTGGGAAATACTGTTTGCCAGTTTACGAAAACGCACGATCAGTGAAGGCTTTTTAGTCACCAGTTTGTTATTTGCCTTGATTCTGCCGCCGGATATACCCTGGTGGCAGGTGATGCTGGGTATTTCATTCGGTGTCGTCATAGGCAAGGAAATTTTTGGCGGCGTGGGTATGAATGTGCTTAATCCGGCTTTAGTCGGCCGCTGTTTCCTGTTTTTTTCTTACCCTGGAGAAATTACCGGGAACACGATATGGGTAGCCGTTGATGGTTTTACCCGGGCGACACCCCTGGCTCAGTTTGCCGAACCTGAATTTGCCGTCCTGGTTAACTGGCAAGACGCATTTTTGGGTTTTATTCCGGGCTCCATGGGTGAAACTTCGACTGTAGCCTGTTTGATCGGCGCGGCCATTTTGATCATCAGCCAGATTGGTTCCTGGCGCATTATGCTCAGTACGCTGATCGGTATGGCGGTCATGGCTGGCGCGTTCAATTTGTTGGGCAACATCCAGAATCCGATGGCCCAGGTATCGCCCTTATGGCATCTGGTCATAGGCGGATTTGCCTTTGGCACGGTGTACATGGCCACCGATCCAGTGAGCGCGGCGCATACCCATGGCGGTCAAGTTGTTTATGGCTTGCTGATCGGTTTTCTGACGGTATTGGTCAGGGTAGTCAATCCGGGATTTGTCGAAGGCATCATGCTGGCCATTTTATTTGCCAACGTTTTTGCACCGGCCATCGATAGAATCTTTGTCAGCCGCAACATCAAAAGACGCTTGCAAAGGCAGGTGAGCGATGCAAAAAAATAGTATCGCAGCCGCATTCAGGATTATCCTGATCATCTGCCTGATCTGCTCTTTTATTGTGTCCTCCGCGACAGTTATGCTTTATAGTCGTCAACAAGAAAATCAGAGGCTCGATAAAATCAAAAATATCCTGATCGCGGCCGATCTCTACGATGAAGATGAAAATATCGAAGCGGCATTTAAAGAGCACATCGAGCCTCTGATAATAGCACTGGACACAGGTGAAAGACTGCCGGAAGATCAGTTCGATGACATGCTCAATATTGACCATTTCGACATTCAAATGCTGGCAAATGATCCTGTCCATGGCGAAGACATTGCGCCGCAAATAGACATAGCCAAGCTAAAACGCCGGCCGCGCTACATGCTGGTGTATTTCGTGAAAACGCAGGGTCGAACAGAAAAGCTGATACTGCCGGTCTATGGCAAGGGGCTTTGGTCGACGTTATACGGCTATCTCGCCTTGAACAGGGACTTAAAAACCATCGACGGCATTACTTTTTATCAACATGGCGAAACGCCGGGTCTGGGTGGGGAAGTGGATAATCCCAAATGGCAGCAATTATGGAAAGGCAAGCTGGCTTTCGATGACAGTGGCAAGGTTGCCATTCAAGTGCTAAGAGGCTTGGCTGATCCGGAATCAGATAAAGCCAGGTATCAGATTGATGGCCTCGCCGGAGCAACACTGACCAGCCGCGGCGTCGATAAGCTGATCAATTACTGGTTGGGCGAAAATGGTTATGGCCCCTTTTTGGGCAGATTACGCGAGCAATGGCTAATGGATCGCAGGTGACGGTATGCTGGAGCATTATTTAAGTCTGTTCATCAAGTCTGTATTTGTTGAAAACATGGCCTTGGCGTTTTTTCTCGGGATATGTACCTTTCTGGCCATTTCCAAGCGCCTGAGTACCGCCATTGGCCTGGGCTTCGCTGTCATTGCGGTACAGACCATTACCGTGCCGTTGAATAATCTGCTCTATCAATATGTACTGAAGCAAAATGCCCTGGCGTGGGCCGGCCTCCCGGATATAGACATGACTTTTCTCGGTTTGTTGACCTATATTGGCGTGATAGCCACCACGGTACAGATTCTGGAAATGGTCCTCGATAAGTATGTGCCCTGGCTCTACAATGCTTTAGGTATTTTCCTGCCTTTAATTACCGTGAACTGCGCCATTCTGGGCGGCAGCCTGTTTATGGTTGAGCGCAATTATACCTTTGCGGAAAGCGTTGTTTTCGGTTTCGGATCAGGAACCGGCTGGGCACTGGCCATCGTCGGCATGGCAGGAATTCGTCAAAGGCTGAAATACAGCGATGTCCCGGAAGGCTTGGCCGGGCTGGGCATTACTTTTATCACCGCCGGTCTGATGGCAATGGCATTCATGCTCTTTTCAGGCATTGAGCTATAGCAGGATGGGAGCTGCCCAATGACTAACATTCATATCATCATCCTGGGCATGTCATTGTTTACATTGATCGTCTCATTATTGGTGTCCGTCATCCTGTTGGCAAAATCGAGACTTGAAAGCAATGAAGAAGTCGATATTTATATCAATGACGATAGCTCGCCTAACTTCCACATTCCGGCGGGCGCAAAATTACTCCGCGTGTTAGCAAGCAATAACATATTCTTGCCTTCCGCCTGCGGCGGCAGCGGAACCTGCGGGCAATGCAAGGTGATAGTCAAGAGCGGAGGCGGCGATGTGCTTGATACAGAGCGTGCCAAATTGACTCGAAAGCAGCTTCGCGACCACTACCGTTTGTCATGTCAACTAGCCGTTAAACAGGATATGCAATTACAAATCCCGCCGGAACTGATGAAAATCGACAAATGGGAGTGCAAGGTACGCTCTAATCGCGGTGTAGCAACATTTATCAAGGAACTGGTTCTGGAGCTCCCACCCGGCGAATCCGTCGATTTCAGGGCAGGGGGCTACATCATGATCGAGGCCCCTCCGCATAGCGTAGAATATGCCGGCTTCCAAATTGAAGACAGCTTCAAACCAGCCTGGGACAAGTTTAATCTCTGGCAATATGTTTCAATTGTCGAAGAACCAACTGAGCGCGCCTATTCAATGGCTAATTATCCTGAAGAAAAAGATATTATCATGCTCAATGTGCGGATCGCCTCGCCTCCTCCCGGGCAGCCGACCGCACATCCAGGAAAAGTGTCATCATATATTTGCTCGCTGAAACCCGGCGATAAAGTCATAATCTCAGGCCCTTATGGCGAGTTTTATGCCAGGGAAACCGACAAGGAAATGATTTTTGTGGGGGGAGGTTCGGGCATGGCTCCCATGCGCTCACATATTTTCGACCAACTAAAAAGACTGCATAGTCATCGTAAAATCTCATTTTGGTACGGCGCACGCAGTCTTGCCGAAGTGTTTTATGCTGAGCAATTTGATGAATTGGCAAAACAACACGAGAATTTTACCTGGTTCGTAGGTCTTTCCGATCCACAGCCTGAGGATCACTGGACAGGAAAAACAGGGTTTATACACCAGATTCTTTATGACAGCTATTTAAAATCTCATCCGGCTCCTGAAGATTGTGAGTATTATCTCTGTGGTCCGCCGATGATGATATCGGCAGTTGAAAAATTGCTCTATGATCTGGGCGTTGATTCCAGAAATATCCTATTCGATAAATTTGGTGGTTAACGGTAATTTATACGCGCTTGAATAACAGCCAGCTCAAAATCCCTTTTTCCGTGACCTTAAAGCTATCTAATGGATTGATTCAGGAGTATCTGGTCTTTATGGATAATTCAGAACTTTGAGTCATTACCAAATCAATCCCAGCGAAATAAGCAAGGGCAGACTTAATGTCAACCCGACATTGAGCCCTAATGCGGGCAATAATCCTGGTATATCGTCATAAAATCTAAGCACCCGAATGGCGGCTGGTATCCCCCAAAATAGCGTAAACAGCCCTGACAGGCTATAGACAGGCAGCAGTTTGAGGTAAACAGTCAGCAACAACAGCGCATTAGCCAGCCCTAAAAATGCAACATAAACCAGTGCCGACTTTCTTCTGCCGATCAAGATGGGAAGATGCAGACGGCCTGTGGCTCGATCCGGTTCCAGATCAGGAAACTGATTCAATAATAATAAATTACTGGCTACAAAAAACATGATGAATGATGTCATCAATACAGCAAAGCTATAATGACCGCCTAGTATGTAATACGCACCTGAAATCATGAATGGTCCAAATCCCAAGCCGGGTGCAAGCAGACAAAGCAAAGGCCGCCGGGTAATTCGGGAGCTGTAGAAATAAACCAATGCCACACCCGATAAACCAAGCGGCAATAAACCCCAGCCAATTGTCCATAAAAAATACAGACCGATGAATGCTGTCAAAACCAAACACAATAAACCGCAAAAACGCACCAATCCGGCCAATTCAGGCGATGCAGGAAGTGTTCCGCTGCCGCCGCTGAAAGCTGTGCGCTGAGTTTGCAAGTCCAGGCCGGTTTTAAAATCATGGTATTCGTTCAGCATATTGACACTGATATGAGCCGCTAAAGCACCTATAACAATTAATGCCAGATTGGCCGGATCTATTTCGATGCCCTCATAAATTGCAAAAGCAACGGCAACAGATAAACAGCAAGGCGTCAACAACAAAAAAGCCGGTCTTGCCGTCTTTAACAGCGCTATGATTTTTGCTTGCTGCATGTTTTGCCCTGGTAGTCCTGAATAACCTGCATACAGGTTAGTAATTGAAAATCATGTTCAGACCGAAAATATGGACATTATCATCATGGGAACTACTGCCTAAACTGATCGCCTGGGTAAAAGTATTCGGTGTTATCGATTGTCATGGACAAAATGTTTTGTTTAAAAGATTCATAGTGATAATCCGGACGTAAGCGCACATTTCTTTCAAGTAATCATTACTACGAATCCCCAATCTATGGCGATTTATGTTTATGTTCGACAAAACAGCCGAGGTACTTGTGTTTGTAACAGGTCAATTTCGGTCATGGTTCCTGGAAGAACGGGACCGATCACAAGAAAAATAACTTTAACATAAAAGCTTCGTGCTCTTCGTAGTTTATGGCTTACCGTGAATTTACATCTATCACGGCAAGCGGTTTTCATGATCATAAAGCGGGTAGTCGATCATTTTATCTGCTGGCGGGACACCGATGATCCGGATGCAGATGAACACTAACCTGGTTGTGCATTCAACCCGGAACATGGTTTTCCCGTTTTCCCTTGTATTTTGAAATACATCACTTTGAATAATAAGTTATAATTTACAGTTTGCTAGCAAAACCAGTCAATTAAAAGCATGTCAGAAAACCATTCAGAGCTGCAGCGGCGGCGCACCTTCGCCATCATTTCACACCCTGACGCAGGTAAAACCACCATTACCGAAAAACTCCTGCTGTTCGGCGGCGCTATTCAGCTTGCGGGTTCGGTAAAAGGGCGTAAAGCCGCACGTCACGCGACTTCTGACTGGATGGACATGGAAAAAGAGCGGGGTATTTCGGTAACGACTTCGGTGATGCAGTTTGAGCATAAAGACTGCATTATTAATCTGCTCGATACGCCGGGTCATGAAGATTTTTCCGAAGACACCTACCGTACGTTAACGGCGGTAGATTCTGCATTGATGGTGATAGACGTTGCCAAAGGCGTCGAAGAGCGAACTATTAATTTAATGGAAGTGTGCCGGTTGCGCGCTACGCCGATTCTTACTTTCATTAATAAACTGGACAGGGAAGGGCGTGAACCGATTGAATTAATGGACGAAGTCGAGGATGTTTTAAAAATCAAATGTGCGCCGATGACGTGGCCTATCGGCATGGGCAAACGCTTCAAAGGTGTTTATCATTTGTATAAAGATGAAATTCATTTGTTCAGCGCACAGCATGGCGGAAGAATTGCCCAAGCCGAAGTTATTAAAGGCTTAAATAATCCCAAGCTGGATGAGTTGCTTAAATATCAGGCCGAAGAGTTGCGCGATGAAATTGATCTGGTTAAAGGCGCCAGCCATGAATTTAATCTTGAGGATTATCTGGCGGGTGAATTAACCCCTGTGTTCTTTGGTTCGGCCATTAATAATTTCGGGATTCTTGAATTACTCGATGCCTTTGCCGAATATGCGCCGCCGCCAAGACCAAGACAAGCAGAACAACGTGTGGTTGCACCCGAAGAAGACAAGTTTAGCGGTTTTGTATTTAAAGTGCAGGCCAACATGGACCCGTCTCATAGAGACCGGATTGCATTTTTAAGAGTGTGCTCCGGTAAATTCGATAAGGGCATGAAAATTTATCATGTCCGCATCGGTAAAAGCATTCAGGTTGCCAATGCCATTACCTTCCAGGCCGATACCCGAAAAAGCGTCGAAGAAGCTTATCCCGGCGATATTATTGGTCTGCATAACCACGGCACCATTCAGGTAGGCGATACCTTTACCCAGGGTGAAACGCTTAAATTTGCCGGCATTCCGTATTTCGCTCCGGAATTATTCCGCCGTGTGGTTTTAAAAGATCCGTTGAGATCCAAAGCCCTGCAAAAAGGCCTGGTGCAATTGACCGAAGAAGGTGCGACGCAGTTATTCAAGCCGTTAAAAAATAATGACCTGATTTTGGGCGCAGTCGGTATTTTGCAGTTTGACGTTACTGCCTTCCGGCTTAAAAGTGAATACAATGTTGAATGTGTTTATGATGCCGTGCCCATCTCGACTGTGCGTTGGGTAAGCTCGGACAAGCCAGCGAAACTTGAAGAATTCAAGAAGAAAGCCTTTGAAAATCTTGCCGAAGATGGCGGCGGCTATCTGGTATATCTGGCCAATAGCAGGGTAAATTTGCAGTTGACCGAAGAACGCTGGCCGGATATTAAATTCAGTGCGACGCGGGAATTGTAGGCAAGCTTAGCGCAGATGATTGTCGAAAAATTTGCTAGTTGTCTATTAAAAATCTGCAAGGCGGTTTGACAACGGGAAACAGGTGGAAGCCTGCTTTTTAATTATTGCGTTTCATGATAGATAAGCCGGGAGGTCTACTTGAGAAGTCGGGATAGCATTTCCTGCAAGTTGTTGATCCAGTGCCCATTGCACATGCTCTCTAACCAAAGCAGAGTGATGATCAAGCATGGGTTTCAAGGCTTCGATAATTTGCGGTGTGGCAGCAGCATTGCCTAAGGCAACAGCAATATTTCTCAACCAGCGCTGATGACCAATGCGCCTTATAGCGGAACCTTCGGTTTTGGTTAAAAACGTGGCTTCACTCCAGGCGAAAACCTCCAGCAATTGGCGCGTATCAAGCTGATGACGCGGGCTAAAATCCTTTTCTCCGGTCATTCTGGCAAAACGATTCCACGGACAAATAATCTGGCAATCGTCACAGCCATAGATACGATTGCCAATCAGCGGTCTTAACTCTTCAGGAATCGAGCCGTGCAGTTCAATAGTCAGATAGGATACGCAACGCCGGGCATCAACCTGATAAGGCGCGACAATCGCCTGCGTCGGACATATATCCAGGCAGGCGTTGCACGCGCCGCAATGTGCAGTGGCCTTATTGTCTGGAGGCAGTGGTAAATCAGTAAAGATTTCCCCCAAAAAAAACCACGATCCCGCTTTACGGTTGATTAAATTTGAATGTTTGCCTATCCAGCCTAAACCCGACTTTTCAGCCAGCGCTTTTTCCAAAACCGGAGCACTATCGACAAAAGCCCGATAGCCGAATAAACCAACCTGCAACTGAATTTTATCGGCCAGTTTTTGCAAGCGATTGCGCATCATTTTGTGATAATCGCGACCCAGGGCATAGCGCGAAATATAGGCCTTGGCTGGATCTCTCAGGGACGTATTCATCGCGGCAGCAGATTCCGGCAGATAATCCATACGCACTGAAATCACACTGATAGTTCCCTCATGCAATAAAGCCGGGCGGCTGCGCTTGGGGCCGTGGCGCTGCATATAATCCATTTCGCCATGGAAATTATTGTTCAGCCAGTTATGCAAATGAGTTTCTGCTTCAGATAAATCGGTGTCGCTGATGCCCACCTGCTGAAAGCCCAGTTCCTGACCCCACTGCTTGATTTGCAGGGCAAGTTTTTCCATTTTCTGCTTACTGATTGTGTTCATGGCTAATAAGTAAAACTCTAAAAATCAGGCAGGGCAGGCACTGCTGACCTTTTTGGTGCTTGAATGAGCCGGGAATGGATGTGTCAAGCAATGCGGCACACTCCCTGGTTATATTTGAACTATGAATCAAACTTTTCGATCCAGTTTGCGGTAATTAATTGCTTCGCTTAAATGTGTAATTTCAATAGCTTCTGACTGTGCCAGATCAGCAATGGTCAGCGCCAGTTTTAAAATCCGGTGATAGGCGCGGTGCGATAAACCGAATTTGTCCATAGCCTGCTCCAAAAGCTGGTGGCTTTGCTCGGATAAGACGCACAGCTTTTTAACTTCTTTCGCTGTTAAGGCGGAATTTGCCTTACCGCTACGTGCTACCGCGATATTGCGTGCAGCAACGACGCGCGCTCTGATTGTCGCACTGCTTTGTTCTCCTCCTGGTGAACCCTTGCGTAACATTTCATGGGATATACGGGGGACTTCCAGGTGCATATCGATGCGATCCAGTAAAGGACCTGACACTCTTGCTCTATATCGCATGACTTGTTCCGATGTGCAATGACAACGCCCGGATGCATCGCCCAGATAGCCGCAAGGGCAGGGGTTCATCGCGGCTATTAGTTGAAATCGTGCCGGAAAATCGACTTGTCGGGCTGCGCGTGAAATAGTGATGTGCCCTGTTTCCAGCGGCTCGCGTAAGACCTCCAATACTCTACGATCAAATTCGGGCAGTTCATCGAGAAACAAGGTGCCGTTATGTGCGAGTGATATTTCGCCGGGTCTGGGATTACTGCCGCCGCCGACGAGGGCCGCTGCCGAGGCGGTATGATGCGGTGCGCGGTAAGGCGGCTTCAGCCAGTTGGCGACATCCAGACCTTGGTCGCTAATCGAGGCGATGGCTGCGGTTTCCTGAGCCTGTTGTTCGGTCAGCAGCGGTAAAATAGTCGGCAAACGTGACGCAATCATGGATTTGCCGGTGCCGGGAGGTCCCAGCATTATCAGGTTATGCGCTCCGGCTGCGGCAATCTCAAAAGCTCTCTTGACATGATATTGACCATGTACATCGGCAAAATCCAGATCAGTTGTAGCTGGCGGTTGCTCGGTTCGTTGAAATTCGCTTTGTATTTGCGTTTGTCCACTCAGATGAGCGAAGACTTCCAGCAGATGCACAGCTGGAATAATTTCAATACCCTTGACCAGGGCGGCTTCGGCAATATTTTCCTTGGGCAGAATCAGTTTTCTTTGCTGGTTTCTGGCCTGGATTGCGATGGGGAGGACGCCGTTGATGGGCCGTAATTCTCCACCCAGAGACAGTTCACCAATACATTCGTAGTGCTTGAGGTTGGCGCTAGGAAGTTGTCCGGATGCCGCCAAAATACCTAAGGCGATGGCCAGATCAAAGCGGCCGCCTTCCTTGGGCAAATCGGCCGGCGCCAGATTGACGGTGATGCGCTGGGCGGGAAATTCAAAACGGGAATTCAAGATCGCGCCTCGAACACGGTCTTTGCTTTCCTTGACGGCAGTTTCCGGCAGGCCGACAATATTGAGTGCAGGCAAACCATTGGAAACATGAACTTCAACAGTTACCAGCGGGGCTTCTATGCCCGAACGTCCCCGGCTGTAGATAACCGCTAAGCCCATTGTGTTTCTGAGTAGTTATTGTACTTCTGTGCTGCCACTATAAATCCCTAACATTCCAATCATAAATGCCGATTATGTCAGTTCTCAATATCCTGATTGGGAACTCGGCCCTGAAAGTGAAGCGGCATTGCAGTGCAACGTCTCTACTCCCTAGCGCATTCCCAGGCAGAAGTTTCACAGCCTACAGTCAAGAAAGAAAACGTCCTCTCCTTGCGGGAGAGGGCAGGGGATGAGGGGAATCAAAAAGGGTTGTGCCTTTAAAAATCCCCCTCATCCTGACCCCTTCGACACTGCTTAGGGCAGGCTTTCCCCTCAACAGAGAAGGAACAAAATCACTTAACTGCGGGCAAAGAAGCTGAAGACTGGAAACGTTGAGCTTTACATTTCTGCTTTGTTAAGAACGTTCAGTTCCATTTCAGACACGCGCTTTTCCAGATCTTCCAGTTTTGAGCGGGTTTTCGCTAAAACCAGTTTTTGTACCTCAAACTCTTCACGGGTAACCAAATCCAGTTTACCTAACGCGCCTTGTAAAATAGCATGGAAGTTTTTTTCCAGATCTTCTTTCAGATTATTTAAACCGGGAGGTACTGCACCGGCCAAACGACTGGCAATATCATCTATAGCTTTTGGATCAAACATTATGGATTCTCACTTATTTAAGAAATTGTAGGTTGGCTTGCATGTTTTTGTATCTAGAAAAAACCTAAGGGATTAATGTCGTAACTGACCAGTATATTTTTTGTTTGCTGATAATGATCCAGCATCATTTTATGGTTTTCACGGCCTACACCTGATTTTTTATAGCCACCGAATGCAGCATGAGCCGGATAGTGATGGTAACAATTAGTCCAGACTCGTCCTGCTTGAATGCCGCGCCCCATGCGGTAGGCGCGGTTCATATCGCGCGTCCATACGCCCGCGCCCAGGCCAAACTGCGTGTCGTTGGCAATCGCCAAGGCTTCGGCTTCATCTGTAAACGTCGTAACCGCAATAACAGGGCCGAAAATTTCTTCCTGAAAGATACGCATTTTATTGCCGCCTTTCATAATAGTGGGTTCGATATAATAGCCTTCAGAGAATCCGCCGCCTACAGACGCAATCTTACCGCCCATTAAAACTTCAGCGCCTTCATCCTTGCCGATTTGTACATAATCAAGTATTTTATCAAACTGTTGTTTGGAAGCTTGCGCGCCTACCATCGTTTCGGTGTCCAAAGGGCTGCCGCGTTTAATCAGTTTGGAGCGCGCAATGGCTTTGGCGATAAATTTTTCATAGATGGATTCCTGAACCAACAGACGCGAGGGACAGGTACAGACTTCACCCTGATTAAAAAACGCCAATACCGCGCCCTCCATACATTTACTGACAAACGCATCTTCCTGGTCCAGGACATCCTCAAAGAAGATGTTGGGGGATTTGCCGCCTAGTTCAACCGTGGAAGGAATTATGTTTTCGGCCGCGCATTTCAAAATATGCGAACCGACGGGTGTTGAACCGGTGAATGCGATTTTGGCAATGCGTGTGCTGGTCGCCAAGGACTGACCGGCTTCCGAACCAAAACCGTTGACAATATTGACAACACCCGCGGGCAATAAATCGCCGATTAATTCCATCATTATTAAAATAGACGCGGGCGTTTGCTCGGCGGGCTTCATGACTATGCAGTTACCCGCGGCCAATGCCGGTGCCAATTTCCAGCTCGCCATCAGCAAAGGAAAATTCCACGGAATGATCTGCCCGACCACGCCGAGCGGTTCGTGGAAATGATAAGCTACCGTATGTTCGTCAATTTCGCCAATAGTACCTTCCTGAGCGCGGATACAGCCAGCAAAATAACGAAAGTGATCGACTGCGAGCGGTATATCGGCGGCCAGCGTTTCGCGTACTGGCTTACCATTATCCCAGGTTTCGGCAATCGCCAAGGTTTCAAGATTGGCTTCGATGCGGTCGGCTATTTTTAGTAAAATATTCGATCGTGCCGTCACTGAGGTTTTGCCCCAAGCCTCTTTCGCCGCATGAGCTGCATCCAGTGCCAGTTCAATATCTTCAGTGCTTGAGCGGGGTATTTCACAGAATACCTTGCCGTTGACAGGACTTAAATTTTCAAAATACTGGCCTTTAACCGGAGCAGCCCAGTTACCGCCAATAAAATTACCATAACGCGCTTTAAAGTGAACTTTACTGTCAGGTTGGTTGGGGGCGATATAAAACATTTCTCTCTCCGGATTAGATCAGACAATAACGTGAAATACTAGGATTAACTACGTTGTCAATAGTTCAGAGCTATAAACCAAAGGCTTTTTTGAAAAACTCGGGCTGCGCTAAAGACGCTTTATGTATGTCGACATTATAGTAAACCGTATCGAAAGGCTTGTTTGCCGAATCCTGTTCCCTGAATGTTGTTAAATCAGCTTTGCCGGCAATCGTAGCGCTCCACCAGCCGGAAGGATAGATGCATTGCGGGAAAAACAAGGTCTGTAAATGGCCAAATCCTGCGCTATTCATGGCGTTACGCATTTCACCGATGAGCTTCATATGATATAAAGCGGACTCGCTTTGTTGCACGACCATGCCGTTTTCCGAGAGACAGTTAAAACAATCACGATAAAATTCATCACTGAACAAGCCTTCAGCCGGACCAATCGGGTCGGTGCTGTCAACGATAATCATATCAACTGAATCAGGCGCCGCATCTTTTACCCATTTAATGCCGTCGATAAATTTCAACTCCGCTCTTGGATCATTATTGGACTCGCATAATTCAGGGAAATAAATTTCTGACAGGCGGGTGACGCGTTCATCAATATCAATCTGCACAGCCTGTTTTACCGATGCATGCTTCAAAACTTCTTTTAAAGTGCCGCAGTCACCGCCACCGATAATCCAGACTCTTTTTGGGTTAGGATGCGTGAATAAAGCCGGATGACTCATCATTTCGTGATAAAAAAAATTATCGCGGGTCGATACCATCGTGCAACCATCTATCACCATCAAGTTACCGAAAGTCTCTGTTTCATATATTTCAAGGAGTTGAAATTCAGATTGTTCTTCGTGTAGTTTTTGTTTGATTTTTAATGAAAAGGCCGTTTCAGCCCCTGGGACTTGCTCGGTAAACCATTGAGATGGGTTCATATATGGATTCCTGGAAAATGAACGAATATATTAAGAGGGCATTATATTAGAATTCGGCATTTTATAGGCATAAAACGGAGTTTTAAGTGAATTTACTTAATGCAGTCTCTTTAAACTTAGCTAAACCTAAATTTTTACAATGATTACCGACTTCAAAAAAATTGATTCCCTTTCATCGTCTGACTTTGAAATTTTCGTCCGCGATGTGTTTGTTGCCGCTGACTGGTCAGACGCGATTATTACCAAAGTCGGACAAGAATTTCAGTGCGGTGATTAAAGTGGACCCCTGAGTCAAGACAATAATACACTTGGTTTAAACTACACATTCGACTTCATTCGCAGCTGGACGGCGTTGCCCCGATTTTGCATTTGCTTTGGTTTTTGTTCTTGCTTCAGCGGTGGAAGAACCTTCTGGGGAGCAGTGCGACTGGCATGGTAGTCAGCTAGCTGGTGGAAGTCCAGCCATTGCCCTGTGAGAAGGGAAAATGTAGGCGAAGGCAAGGGTGTCCAAAGAAACTCTAAGTAGCTACCCAACAGGGAAACACGGTTACTTTGAGCCAATGCGGAATCTGAAGGAAGCCCTAGCCAAATCGGTCACCTAAACGCAAGTGAACCTTCGTAAGGCGGCAACAAGGGGGTAAGGCGCCCGCGACCACCGAAGCCCGATATTCTCACCGTAACTTGTTATCGTATTGAAGGTAGGTAGATCGAGAAAGAGGTGACTATCTTACCCAGTGAAAGGCCGTCGGCTTTGGGTCGGTGTAACTGCGACACCTTAAGCCCTAAGCGCAACAGTAATGTTGACGTTAAACACCTAAGGGTC
>JAGXGJ010000053.1 GCA_024636875.1 Methylococcaceae bacterium
AAATACCCGTGAAGATTTGTCAACGCTGGCAACAATTATAGGAAATCGCAGTACCGCCGCATTACTCTTTGATGATAGAGAGCTGGTCAAGGAGAATCTTGCCGTTCTTAATACCATGCCTGAATTGAAAATAGCCTGCCTTTATGATGCACGTGCTGCTGTTTTCTCTCAATTATTAAAAAATAGCGCTGAAGGATTGACATGTCCTGCATCGATTAAAGATGAAAAGACCCGGTTTGAATCCGTTTATTTATTTGTTGTTCAGCCCATTATTGTCGATGCCGAAATGCTGGGTACAGTTTATATTCATGCTGATTATACGCAGGCCTATTGGCGGAAAATACAATTTACCGGACTGCTATTTTTGGTATTAGTCGGTGTGTCGATACTGACTTTCTTTTTATCAGCGCCGTTGTTAAGGCTTGTTTCATCGCCCATCAAACATCTGGTGGAAACGGTTAAAGCCATCAGCGATTCCAAGAATTATTCATTGCGAGCCGTTAAAGCCAATAAGGATGAATTGGGCGTTCTGGTTGAAGCCTTCAATGGTTTGATCAATACCGTTGAAGTTCAAAATCAGGCCTTGATACGGGAAAAAGGCCGCTATCTGACGCTCTTTGATGATAATCCGACGATGGTGTTCAATCTTAAGGAAGATGGCCGTATTTTATCGGTTAATCACACGGGCGCTAATCAACTGGGTTTGACAGTTGAAGAATTGCAGGATCGTTCAGTCTTTGATTTTATTCATCCATCGGATCTACAGATAATATATGAATTTGTTGAGCGTTGTCTGCTAGGACCCTCGCTGGTGCATAAACAGGAAATCAGACTGGTGTGCCATAATGGACGGATTGTCTGGGTAAGGGCAACCGCCAGATTAATTGAAAATGAAAATCAGCAAAGCAGTTTATTAGTGGTCTGCGAAGACATCACAGAAGCTCGCTTGCTGAGTGAACAAGTTGCACATCAGGCCAGTCATGATGCCTTGACGGGTCTGGCCAATCGAAGCAATTTTGACGATTATATCAAGCAGGCGATAGCGCTTGCCCGCAAGGATAATTCAGAGCATGTCTTGTGTTATCTGGATCTGGATCAATTTAAAGTGGTTAATGATACGTCCGGGCATCTGGCCGGAGATGAACTGCTCAGACAGTTGGGTGATCTGTTAAAGAAACATGTGCGACACGATGATTTTGTAGCCCGTTTGGGCGGCGATGAATTTGGCGTTTTGATGTATAACTGCTCTTTGAGTCAGGCGTTTCTTGTTTGCGAGAAATTACGCGATATCATTCGGGATTTTCGTTTTGCCTGGGAAGACAGGAGCTTTACTATTAGTGTAAGTATAGGAATTACTTCAATAAATGCCAACAGCCGCAATGCTGTCAACCTGCTTAAAGAGGCCGATGCCGCCTGTTACGCAGCCAAGGATAAAGGCAGAAGCAGGGTGCATGTTTTTCTTCCTGATGATAAAGAATTAGCCCTAAGGCACGGAGAAATGCAATGGGTATCAAAAATACAGCAGGCACTGGAACAAAACCACTTTTGTCTTTACGGGCAGCCGATCGTTCCACTCACAGGAAATAGTGAAGGTTTGCATTTTGAAACCCTGGTTCGTTATCGGGATGATCAGGGTCAGATTATCCCGCCTGGAGCATTTTTGCCCGCCGCAGAACGTTATAACCTGGCTTCTGCACTGGATCGATGGGTAATCAGTCATCTGTTTGAATGGATTGCCAGCAAACCGGATTTTCTGGATAACCTGTCGCTATGCTCAGTTAATTTGTCCGGAGTGTCTTTATCGGATGAGTCCATGCTGGCGTTTATTTCGGAACAATTCAGTTTGTGTGTCATTCCAACCCATAAAATCTGCTTTGAGATCACTGAAACCGCAGCCATTGCCAATTTTTCACACGCCACTAAATTCATTCATCATTTAAAGGAACGTGGCTGTTCATTTTCACTCGACGATTTTGGCAGTGGTTTGTCTTCTTTTGCCTATTTAAAAAATCTGCCGGTAGACTATCTTAAAATTGACGGTTTATTCGTTAAGGATATTGTAGATGATAAAGTGGACCTCGCCATGGTGAGAGCAATTAACGAAGTCGGGCATATTATGGGTAAAAAAACGATTGCTGAATTTGTTGAAAACGCACAAATCTTCAGATTGCTGAATGAATTGGGCGTAGATTATGCTCAAGGTTACCATATCAGCAAACCCATACTTCTGGATGAACTGAAACAGGTAAACCATGTTGTTGTCATGTTGAAATGAACGCTGTTCCCTTATTTCCTGTATTCCGGAATATCATCACATCACTCTGTATACGGGCAATACCAATTTGGCTGATGTTAGTTGGCAGAGAATTCCTTTCTCATAGCGTAATTTTCCAGCGAAGTTTTGACAGATTGATGCGATGATCAGGGAGCAGATTCCGCAACTCCTGTTTTGGGTAAAATAAAGACACTCATTATCAATAGGTTATTGGAAGGGTATTTTCCACGCCATACAGGAAGCTAGTCAGTATCAATTTCATAATTCAATTTTACTCGTTGTGATGTGCCTGCCTGTGTTTCAACATTTATGGCATCGGTAATTTTATGTTTTAATACCACTACAGCCTGTTTATTAAACAGGCCCACTTTGGTGCCTACATAGAAATCTGGAGTCAGGTATTGGCCCACAGCAAGCAGGGTATCCTGCAGCGTTTCCCCCTCCTGAACTTCAAATTCATCTATCCCCAGTTTATCGGCAATCCAGGCTGTCTGCCCTCCACCGTAAGACAGCGCTGCACTGGCAAGCATATTGCCTTCTGACTTGCTCACCTGGTTTAATGGCCTGCCGGTAATCAGGTAGGCCAGCGCGTCCGTTTCCGGTAGTGCGGGTTCTGAAGATACGCGGGTCTCTGGCTTTTGCAGTGGACCGGTCAGATTAAGAATCGCGGTAACCTTTTTGTTTTTTGAAACACGAATTGCTTCTACATCCAGCGAGGGGTTATCAACAGGACCGTTAAACAGGAAACGGCCTTTGCGTACAGTCAAATCCTGACCATAACTTTTGTAATGGGCCTTGTTCATATCGACATTGCCGTACATGGCTATTTTCTCACTCGACTTGATGATTTTTAACTTACCTGTCAGATTGGTTGCCAACCCTTGTCCTGAAAAATGGACTTGCTTGCCGAGTTCTACGTCTATATTCGCATCGATACGAGGAGCGTCAGGCGCCTTTTCCTCACCCTTTTCTTGCCCGATTATGATTTCATCCGGGCTGACTTTTATGGCATTTTCAGGAAGTTCCTTTAGTGTCATTATCGCTTTTGGCACTTTTAATGTGCCGGTTACTTTGCCTTTTTTTTCAGCAAATATGAATTTCAAGTCCGGCGAAATCGCTATTTGTGCTTCCGGCAGTTTGGCAACTTCAAAATTTTCACCTTTCAGCGTTAATTCAACAGGCCAGCCCGATTGTGCTTTCAAGACGGCAAACCCATCGAGATTGAAAGATCCTTTACCCGATAAGGCTGACCCAGTAATCTCAATGCGGCCACTTTCATCGCCTGTCGCTAATGCCTGAAGTTTAATTTCACGAAGGGTTAAACCCAATTCATTAACATCGGCAGCGCCGCCTGACAAGCGTATTATCCCGCTGGCAGCCGGGTTTTCCAGAGTGCCTTGCAAGGACAGGTCTGCATTCAGCTGTCCTTTAATGTTCGATAACCGGGGTACAAATGGATTCAGCAATGCAAATTCAACCACTGATGCGCTTATTTGACCGGACAGGGTTTGCCTCTTGCCAGTATCGATTTGCAATTGAGCGCGCACATAATCCTGAGCAGCCAGCCTCAGATCAATATTCGCGGATACATTGTCACCGTTAATTCTGCCCGACAGGGAAGAGGCACGCAAGGGGATTTTGGTTGCCGCGCCATTGGTCTGTAATAAAATTATCATAGGTGGACTATCGATTCGATAATGTCCGGTCAGCAAGCCCTCTTGCTGTTGCAGATCTGCATTGATGTCAAGCACCCCCTTTAACTGCAACTGTTCAGGCGCGTTCGCAGATTTAAGCATCGCGGGCAACACAGAGCCGTCAATTTGAATGCGGCTGACCTGTCCACCCGAGGCGACAGCGTGAAGATTAATATCACGAAGACCAAAACCCTGCCCGGCAATATCGACAGCGCCATTGGCAAGGTCTATTCGTCCCGCTGCAACGGGCTTGTTTGCAGTGCCTTTCACCCTCAAGTCTGCTGTCAACAGTCCTTTAGTGCCGGATAACTGCGGAACAAATGCTTCCAGTAGCGCAAATTCACGCACTGATGCCGATATCTGTCCGCTGATAGCCTGACTTTTACCGGTATCCATTTGCAACTGGCTACGTAAATAATCCTGACCGGCTAACGCCAGATCAATATCCGCCGAAAGGGTATCGCCTTTAATCTTGCCTGACACAGAAGATGCGCCCAATGATGTTTCCTTCCCCTTAAATAAAAGCGTTGCCGGTGACAATTCAAGCCGATAACGTCCGGTAAACAAACTCTTTTGTCGTTGTATTTCCATGTCGGCATTGAGTGTGCCCTTTAGCTGCATTTGCTCAGGCATATAAACCTTCATCAGACTTGTGGGCAGTGCAGAGGCCTTTAGGGCAAAGTCAAGATCACCATCAGCGAGATAACGGCCATGTGTGCAAATAGAGGCATTTTTCTGTACCAGGCAGGCTTCGTCCATTGCCGCATCAACCCCGGAAGAACGTTGAATTATACTGACAGCAAGGTTTCTTTCAAGCTGCCAAAGGCCCAAATCCCGGGAATTCAGATCCAGTCTGGAAACATCACCTTTCCAGTTGCCTGCTTTGAGACTGCCCGTTAATGCCGTCGATAAATCGCCGTCGGCAGAATTAATAACGGCTTTAAAGCTGTGCCGGTTTTGTGTACCCAAACCATCAACCCGAACAGAATCTATTTTTACTGCACCGCTTTGGATGGCGCTTGCCGACAAAAGTATTTTGGAGGTTTTTTTCGACTCCGGATAATAATCGATGTTTATCGCTAACTCTCCGGCGCTGTGTTCACCGAAATGCAAGCGCTTGCCTTTGGCCTGGAATTTTATGGCCGGGTTTTTCCATGTCCCCTGCATAAACCCTTTACCCAGGAGACTGCCGCCCAGAGTTGGCCACAATCCATCCAAGGCCGGGGCATCAATAGACATATCAAGAACTGCCTGCTCTTGCCCCATCGTGCCGTTCACGGCAATACTATTGGGGCCCGAGTTTATACGCAGCGCATCAACCTTGAGCTGATCGCCGTTTAATACCAGTCCGCCTTTTCCGCTAACCGGCTTACCCCTTAATTGGCCGGATAGCCTGTTAATATCGGCGTCAATTTGCAGCGCTTTTGCATCCAGCTTGCCTTTAACGTGGCTGCTGAAAGTGAGGCTGCCGGGCAGCTCGGGAAGCAGTATTGCCGGGTTAAAATTCTGCCCTGTTGCGGTCAAATCAAAAGCCGGTGAATTCTGCCAGGATACATCTCCAGTAATCTGAAACAATCCGGTCTTTGATGTCAGTTCCAGTTTTTCAATGGACAGGGCGTTCTGACTGCCTTTGCCGTTGAAAGACAGGCTTGCTTCCGGCAAATACTGCTGGGTTAACTGCCCATTCAGTGTAACCTTGTAATCGTCAAGCAAACCGGTCAGCTCAATAGCGCCCTGTTCACTTTTTAACCGGGGTGCAGCGCCGGTGACCGGCCACACAGCTTTACTCCAATCGGCGCGCGTGCTTATGCGCGGCGCAGTCTGCAAATCATCCAGATAACCTTTTAAAACCACAGTGAAAGGTGAAGATACATGGTTATCGAATAATAGCTTGTTGATATCACCGGCGATCGTTGTTGTACCTTGCCATAATCCGTGTTGTTCAGCATTAACCTGCCAATCCAGCTTCAGACTGAAAGGGAAGCCTTTGCCTAAGGTCATCTGTCCCTCTATTGTTGCAGCGACGGGTTTGGCATTAATAGCCAACGAAGTAATCTTAAGCTGATCGCCTTCAGTCGCTAACGCCAGTTGCAGTTTTTCAAGTTTTTGTACAGAATCACCCTTATGAAACTGCATATCGGTCAGCAGAAAGTTTTCAATAACAATTTGCACAGGCAACCACAGTTCGGCATTCAGATCAAAACTGCTCTCTTCCTGCGGCTTTTCTATTTCGGCAACGCCCAGATTCAAGCCATCGATTACGACGTCTGCAATTTTTAAAGTGCCTGAAAACAGTCCGTAAGGCTGCCAGGCAAAAGTAAATTTATTAATGGCTATTGTTTCAGTGTCGGTCTGATAATGAAAGTCTGTCAACGTGATACGATCAAGCAGCCGGCCTTCTATTGCTGCAACTGAAACCTGTGCCGGCAAAACCGAAAAAACCGTGCGCAGCAGCCAGTGGCTGCCGGCTTCACTGCTGATCAACCCGAATAGGCCGGCAGGAATAATCAAGGCTATCAGCATGATTATCAACAGAGCCATGCGCTTCTTCATAGTCTTGCGCCTGCGGCAAAATGGATCTGAAATGAAGAATTTGCATCATTCAAGGGTACTGCAAAATCAAGCCGGACCGGACCAAAGGGTGAATACCAGCGTATGCCCAACCCTGCACCGGTTTTTAAAATAATATTACCGGGATTATAAGCGTTACCACTGTCAATAAATGCAGCAACGCCCCAGTCATCAAAAACAGCCTTTTCGTATTCCAGGCTAAGCACAGTTAAAAATTTTCCGCCTACAACATTTCCCTCACTATCCTTGGGTCCCAACTCCTTGTAATCATAGCCACGGATGCTGTTAATGCCGCCCGCATAAAACCGGTAGGATGTCGGCAGCTTATCAAACTGATCAACCAGTGTTGCGCCCAGTTCTGTTCGTCCAATAAATTTACTGTTCCAGGGTAACGGGTGTATCCATAACGCAGACATTCCGCCTTGAAGAAAACTGACATCAGACAAGGGATTTTTATAACTGCCGCTGACATCAAATTTTGCCCGATAGCCCCTGGTGGGGCGTAAAGGATTATTGGAGACCGACTTCAACCAACTGCCGCCAGGCACTAATAATAGCGTCTTGGTGCGCGTTGATCCTATAGTAAAGTCTTCGTAGTCAAGATCGAGAAAAAGCGTCTGCTTCCAGCCGCTGTCCAAAGCATGTTTTAAACGCCCGGAAAGCTTCGCCGAAAGGGTATTGAAACTATCGGTATCTTCGCGTTTGAGTCCGCCGCCGAAGCTGAAAGAGTCGCTGACCGGATTGTGCAAAGGCACATTGTATTCTATGCTGGCAGTCGATAATACCGGCGATAGACTAAGTTCTGAAGTAAGAAAGTGTCCTCGACGATTCAACCATCGGTTGTCATAAGCTGCGCTCACCATGGGACCTATGTCGGTATCAAAGCCCACGCCAAACGCGTAATGATGCTTCTTTTTGGGTTGCAGTGTAATCGTGACAGGTACTTGCTGGTCGATATTTTCAGTATCCGGCCTTATATCGACGATATCGAAATAGCCGCTTTTCGACAGATTGTTATGGGTTTTGGCCAGCTGTTCGCTGGTATAAAATTCTCCGCTTTTTATCGAAATGTATTTTTCTACAAAGTCCGGATTCAAAATATCCTGGTTTACGACAATCCTGCCAAAAACCATGCGATTTCCGGAAGTAAACACCAGCTTGATGTGCGCCTGATTAAGTTGTTTATCAATCAACAGTTTTTTTTCAGTAAATGTTCCTTGCAAATAACCTCTTTCCAGCGCCAGTGATTCAATCCTGCTTTTCATTTTTTCGTATTGACCCTGGTCAAGAGGACTACCTGTTATTTCAAGCAGCTTGTCCCGCAATTTTTGAAATTCAGCGTCATCATGCGCAGCGCCGTCAATGGTAATACTGACGTCTTTAATGTGAACCCGCGGCCCCTGGTTTATATCAAAATCCGCTTGCCAACAGGTCTTGCCGAATGCCAACGTTTTTTTAATGACAGCATGGTAATAACCCAATGCCCGCAAGCCCTGATCGATTTCCTGATCCGCTTGTGCGTACAAGCCGCGTATTTTCCATTCCGGCGCATCGCAATCTTCCTTTTCCAGAGACAGCATGAGCCGGACATTGTCCCTGGCTTTTCCTTTAATACCGTCAATAGAAACTTCTGCACCTGCAATCGGTGCAGTTAAACACAGCGCTATTATTAATAGTGCTGTTCTGACGATTACCGGAATTAACTGCATTAAATATTGCATCAACGTTTAACTGTCTGATTACAGACTCTGCCAGGGCAGCACTGTGTTGTCTTGATGATCAGGCTATCAATTCAAGCCTTGTCTGTTTTAAAAATCAAGCATACATGATAGTGAATTAATATGCTTGCGCTTGTTTCGTAAATTGAACTTAAACTGACGGATTCTGATAAGCGATGAGTATAATATTGTTGTTAGAAAAGGAGCTGTTATTCTATAGCTTGTGAACATAAAACACCGACCAGGAGAAATAATTCATGACGTTTTTAGCATCGATTACCAAGAAATCCAAACTCAATGCAACGATCAAGCAAACGGCGCAGGCGCGTAAAAGCGAAGGAAGCACGGCCGATAACCTGTTTAAAGCGGTTTATCAAGGCTATGCAGAAGTCTTGCACGACGATCCGCTGCGTGCTGAAGCTTTATATAATTGGGGTTTTGCTTTATTGCATCAGGCCAAAACCAAAACCGGTGACGAGGCGGCCAGGCTTTATCAGGATGCCATCGATAAATTCGCTTTTTGCATGCTGATTAATTTCGATTATCTGGGTGCGGCAATTAATGGCGGCGTTGCTTATATGGATTTGGCCAGGCTTAAAAAAGTCAAACCTGATAATGAATTGTACGAAAAGGCTAAAAAACAATTCGAAAAAGCCAATGCTATTCAAGCAGGAACGGCTTCTTATAATCTGGCCTGTATTTATGCGTTGCGCGGCGATAAAGACGCTTGCCTGAAAGCCCTGGAAACCTCCAGAGACAAGGTCACCCTGCCAGAAGCTGGCGATATCCTTAACGATCCGGATTTAGTTACTGTGAAAGAACAGAAATGGTTTATAGCGCTTATTGAGACGTTGGACAAGAAAACGGAAGCAGAAGCTGAAGAGGTGATTGCAGAAAAGCCTCCTTTAAACGAAGCGCTTACTCAACAGGCAGCAATCGAAAAAGATTAAGCCGTCATAGACAATAAAGCTTCAGAAGGAGAAGGCGCAATTTCACTTAAGTCAACGGATCAGGGAGAGGAGAATGAATGAGTTTGCCAGATTATGATTGTATATGCTTGCTGCGGCGTTGGAATGCAGCAGTTGTGCAATTATTTTTCCAGCCCTCCCATAAATTTGTAGTCTCCTGCGGGTCTTACAAAAGTGAATTTAGCTGGTTTTACAATCAGTGAATCCGCCAGCTCTGCAAAAGCGTTCTCCTTCGGTGCAGGTATCGATGCAATTGCGGTTAGAGGGCTTAATACAACAAAGGTGGCAGTTCCGGCAATTACTTCTACAAACCCCAAAGGCCGCAAAAATACGTCAAGCAAGTAATCATACCCATCGGCCTTGATCTCCTGTTGACTGGCAAATCCCGGCGCCGTAAAACTGACGGCAAGAACCCATAGCAACGATTTTATTATTCTCATTTTAATTCCTCAAAAATATCTATTATTAATGTTGGATTCAATGCTGATGTGTGATTTCAGTGTCCATGTGGACTCACCAAGTTCAGCAATAATAATTGTCCATTATATCGCTGTGATGTGGAATTGTACTTTTCATCCTTAATGATACCTGATTAGCAAGGAACCTCAGTCAGCACCGTCATACCGTCATGGATGCAGGTATCCAGCGCCATGGATGGTAACTTGCCGATACCGCTTCGGCATTATTTAGAGGCAGCACCAGACATTACCTCACATCCCTGTGACCGGATATACCGGCAGTCCATGCCGGAATGACGAACTTTTGTCACCGGCTGAAACAGCTTGCTAATCAGGTAATGATAAAGGTTGTAAACAATATTCATGTCAAATGACTGTTTTGATCAACTACAGATGGGTAGTTGACTCAACCCAGCCGCGAATAAAATTCCTGACTAATAGAGCCACACTCTCCGCTACATCATTAATGTTATTCCTATCCAGCTTTCCGGATAGCGAAAGCATACTTACGCCATGAACGCCGCCCCATAATGCGTGTGCGGCTTGTCTTCTGCGGTCTTCGGCGCACTCCGGAGCAAGCTGTACAAACGACTGTTCAATCCGATCAAAAACAGCATACTGTTTCTTCTGATACCAGGCTGGAATAGCGTTGTTTTGCGGAAACCGGTATTCAAACAACATAAGCCAACGGTTAAAGTTTTGACTGGCATAGCTTAAATAAGTCTGAGCCAGCGCTTCGATACATTGATCTGCGGCAGGTTCATTAACTTGCTCTAATTGCGCGGCAATATTATCAAGCGTTCTCGCATTAATATGCATAATTAAATCCGCCATATTTGCAAATACCATATAGATACTGCCTACGGTATAGCCAATTTCCACGGCAACCCTGCGTGCTTTTAATGCCGAAAAGCCTTCCTCGATAACAATTGTTTCTGCCGCATCAAGAACCAGTGCCTTTAATTCTTCCAGGCTGTGTTCACTTCGTCTTGCCATGTTTAACTGTTTCGAATTATTTAAGGGACTTTCGCATTACCCTGAAGGCGCCATCAGCTATGCCTCATTTTCTGCGAAGTATTTAACCATAAAATCAACAAAGGTCGTTAGCTTGGCAGGAAGGAAGCGCCTTTGCAGGTAAGTGGCATAAATGGGTAATGATGGAATACAAAATTGTTGCAAAATTTCTGTTAATTTTCCTTGAGCTACAAAGTTCGCCGCCGATATTTCCGGGGCCTGCGTTACCCCCATTCCTAAAGCCGCGGCTTGACATAATGCCCTGCCATTGTTTGACGCAAAATGCCAGTTCGGTTTAATTTTTATCTCTTCTGAATCGACGTTGAATAGCCAATAATCTTTATGCGGAGTATCAACGTAATGCAGGCAGCGATGTGAACTTAATTGATCAATATTTTCAGGTTTGCCACATTCGGCAAGATAAACAGGTGAGGCATAAGTACATAATCTGGTTTTAGTAATTTTTCTGGCAACCACGCCTAAATCGAGCGTATCCGTCACTAAAATGGACAAATCAAAACTGCCTTTGCTTAAATCCACGTGGCTATTATGAAGCGTCATCAGAATGTTAACGTCTGGATACTGGCGTTGATACGCATCAATAGCAGGCACCATATAAAGCCCGCCAAAATCGATTGGCGCGCTGATTTTTAACGTTCCTTTTACATGCCGTCCCAATTGCGAGGTAGTTTCATCCAGTTCAGAGAAATCATCGATTAACTGTTTACTGCGGTAATAATAAATCTCTCCTGCTTCCGTCAGACTGATTTGACGCGTTGTTCTGTTCAACAAGGCAACGCCCAGGGACTCTTCCAACTGTGCCATATACTTGCTAATCATCATCGCTGAGAGATTCATTTCGCGGGCTACAGCGGCAAAAGTGCCCAACTCAACAATACGGCAAAACACTTGTATATTATTTAATTTATCCATTCTTCCAAATTATAAACTATATGTTTATATTCTATAAATTTAATTGACTATTTATAACCTGAGTTTATTAGAGTACACTTTTAGCTGGAGATAGTTATGTACCGTTTGGTTTTTTCATGATTTAATGATTTAGCCAAACGGTTTTTTATTGCCCAATAATAACAAGAGGTATTTATGAGTAAAATTCTTAATGAAGTGTTGGACGAAGCCGCTATCGCGGCGGAAAAACCAAGACACTACAAATCTGTTAAGCCTAAGACTATTTCGAAAAAAAACTTGAAAATAAGCCCTAAAATAACTTAGACTTAACCGCAATGAACAAAATCATAAATTTGC
>JAGXGJ010000054.1 GCA_024636875.1 Methylococcaceae bacterium
TCTTGTCCATCTGCGCTAATAGCAGCGGAATATCGTCTACCCGTTCAGTTCTCGTTATGTGCATTGGTGTTTCCATGGCGGCAAATAAAAATATTCTGCCACAATTTCACGAACCTCGAAAAAATTTAGCGAACGGTGAGTAAGCAGTTTGAAGATAGGTTATAAGCAGTTTATGGGTTTAGCAGGATAATTTTGTCCGCAGATTAATGCGGCTTGGTCTTTGTAAATATTTGCGACAGAACCAGAAAAGGTAAATGTGTATCATTTGACGGCAGCAAATGAAATGATTTGTTTTGGTTTAACATCATTGTCCGATGATCTGCTGTTTTTTAACGGGCTACCTATTTGACAAATATATTCATGATGGAAAACAGATGTAACTGGCGGTGCTGCGGCCAGGGGCCAGGCAAGGTTGCATATTCCAGCAGGCTCATCCCGGGGCCAGACTTGATGTATTCTTGATACCTGATTCATTGATTCCAAATGATTCGTATACAGAATTTATCAGCTCTCCTCAAGTCGAAATGCGATATTATTAGCAGCCAAACTTATTGTCGTATCAGGAGAATTCATGCCCAGGCATCAAAGCTCAATCAATAAAGATGTACTGACTGTTAACCATTTTTTACTGCTGTGGCGCAACTGGCTGGATCGCAATATTTACGATCTTGCCCGGCAAATGCGCCTGAGTTATGTGCCGCCGCTGATGGTTTATCTGGCGGCTGGGGTTTCCGGTTTAACCGGCATTGTCGGCACTTTTTTCGTCAAGGAATATCTCGGTTTATCTGCCGAATTTCTGGCGGCTTTAAGTTTTTGGGTCATGCTGCCCTGGGCGCTGAAGATGCCGCTCGGTCATCTGGTGGACTTGCTGTGGCGGTATAAGGCCGGATTGATTTATCTGGGCGCCGCGCTGATTGCCTCAAGTTTGCTGATCATGACTAACTTGCTGGCGGATCTTGACTATATGACCCAGCTGATGCCTGCGGAAAACTGGTATATTTTGGCCTCACTGTTGGCGCCGATCGGTTATGTCATGCAGGATATTGTAGCCGATGCGATGACCGTGGAGGCGGTAGCCCGATTCGATGAGCATGGGAAGCCTATTCCTCGGGAGCAAATCCTGCTCGCGCACACCACGATGCAGACCTTGGGACGGGTCGCTATCATCGGTGGAACGCTGCTGGTAGCAGCAGCCAATGTCTATCTGTTCAGCGGCGTAGAGACGATGAGTGATGCGGAAAAAACAGGGGTCTATCTCACTGTTTATCACTGGGCATTGCTGATTCCAGTTATCTCGGTCTTCGGCGTTCTGCTGGCTTCATGGCTGCGCTCTCAAGAGGAATGGCGGCTCGCAGCTCTTGGTTATGAGTTTTCAGATATAGAGCGCTTGTTGGGACGGCCGGTAACGGAGTTGCCTGAGATCAACTGGTGGCTATTGGGCGGAGGTCTTGCCTTTACCTTGTTCGCGGCCATCATGGGTTTGGCCGATGTCCGGAATAACGAAGAGATAGTCTTTGCCGGGTCTCTTGCCATCGTATTATTCCTGATGTGGCACTTGACTCAAGAGCTTGGCACTCGTGAAAGAAATCAGCTATTTGGCACGGCATTGGTGATCTTTGCTTTCCGTGCGGTGCCAACGACGGGAGCAGGCGAGACCTGGTGGATGATTGACGTACTTGATTTCGATCAGCAGTTTCTGTCGCAATTATCATTGATTACCAGTGCGTTGACCTTGTTCGGGATGTTCCTGTTCCGGCGTTTTATGGCCGAGCGCCCGATAACCTA
Source organism: Methylococcaceae bacterium (assembly GCA_024636875.1). Taxonomy (GTDB): domain Bacteria; phylum Pseudomonadota; class Gammaproteobacteria; order Methylococcales; family Methylomonadaceae; genus JAGXGJ01. Next base: position 1,786 of record JAGXGJ010000054.1, read on the forward strand.
TATTATTGCAGCTCTTACTGTCGCACTGACTGTACTTTACCTGCCTAATATTGCCCTGTTTTATGGCGTCCACGAGTGGACCCAGGCGCATACCGGTGGTGTTGTGGACGCACGCTTTATCGCGCTGGTCGATACCGCATTGGAATCTCCCTTAGGGCAGATCGCCATGATTCCAATGCTGGCATGGATCGCCAATTCAGCGCCGCAAAGACTCAAGGCGACTTATTTTGCAGTGATGGCTGCTTTCGTAAATCTGGCGCTGTCTCTTTCTCAACTCTTGACCAAGGTGCTCAATCAGTGGTTTGTGATCACGCGGGAAGTCAAGGACGTATCCGGCACAGTAACAGTGTCAGCCGATTACAACGAACTGGGCGGGCTATTGATCACAGTCATGCTGCTCGGTCTGGCTATACCGATGCTTACTATCCTTATTGCCAAGCGTACTTTTCTGGCTGAGCAGCGATAGGCAGGATTCTGATGATATTTATACCCAGTGCCTAGGTGCATTGGCTTTGATAATATAATTCGAATTTGGTGGAAAAAACCTAGTGTGTAACAAGAGTCTGGTTTGTCACCCCTGCACAGTATCTAACGCCGCAATCGCTGTGTCTATAGAAGTTGAGCTGCGGCCTCAAGGTGATCTACACTTGAGCTATGTATTGACCGGTGATTTGGCGCAAATACGCATTCCTGCGCCGCAACCGCCCGCTGCTGTAGACGGGTTGTGGGAACACACCTGTTTTGAGGCGTTCGTCGCTGTGGAAGGTAAGGCAGGCTATCATGAATTCAATTTTTCACCGTCCGGGCAGTGGACGGCCTATGCGTTCAGCGACTACCGGGTGCGTAGCCCGTGGATGATCAGCCAGGCGCCCACGATCAGCTTTACTCAGAGCAATGGGCTTTTGCTACTGGAAGCGGTTATCGCTGCTGCTGATTTGCCGCTGAACATGGCGGGCATGCCGCTTCAGCTTGGATTGACCGCAGTGATCGAGACGAATGATGGCAGCCGCTCTTATTGGGCATTAAATCATCCTGAATCCCGCCCCGATTTTCATCATCGCGCAGGCTTCATTTTGTCACTCAACCCGGCTTAACCCACAAAAAACTATGAAATTTGGTATTGACCGTTTACTTGAAGATGCCGCTTTGCGCAGACCGCTCGAGGGAAAGCGTGTGGCATTGCTGGCGCATCCGGCCTCGGTTACTGAGAATTTGACGCATACGCTGGATGCCTTGGCTGCATTGCCGGACATCAAACTCAGCGCGGCGTTTGGCCCACAGCATGGCCTGCGCGGGGACAAGCAAGACAATATGATGGAATCCCCCGATTTCATCGATCCGGTGCTTGGCATCCCGGTGTTCAGTCTGTATGGGGAAGTACGCCGCCCGACAGACGCGATGATGGAAACTTTCGATGTGCTGCTGGTTGATTTGCAGGACCTTGGTTGCCGCATCTATACTTTCATCACAACCCTGCGTTATGCACTGGAGGCGGCGGCAGTGCACCAAAAAGCGGTGTGGATACTTGACCGCCCCAACCCGGCAGGCCGGCCGGTGGAAGGCTTGACGCTACGCCAAGGTTGGGAAAGCTTTGTTGGTGCGGGTGCGATGCCGATGCGCCACGGATTGACGATGGGCGAACTGGCGAACTGGTTTATCAGTACGCTGGCTCTGGACGTGGATTGCCAGGTAGTTACGATGCAGGGCTGGCAACCGGAGGCTGCGCCCGGCTATGGCTGGCCGCTGTGTGAACGTTCCTGGATCAATCCCAGCCCAAATGCGCCGAATCTTTGGATGACCCGCTGTTACGCAGGCACAGTGCTGCTGGAAGGCACAATCCTTTCCGAAGGCCGCGGTACTACCCGTCCCCTGGAGCTGTTTGGTGCGCCGGACATAGATGCTCGATCTCTCATCAAAACCATGCACGACATGGCTCCGCAATGGCTGTCGGGTTGCCGCTTGCGGGAATGCTGGTTTGAACCGGTTTTTCACAAATACGCGGGCAAACTTTGTGCCGGAGTGCAAATCCACGTGGAGGATAGCGCATACGATCACTTCGCCTTCCGTCCATGGCGCTTGCAGACTTTGGCGTTCAAGGCCTTGCGTTTGCAGCAGCCGGATTATCCGTTGTGGCGTGATTTTCCCTATGAATACGAACTCGACCGCCTGGCTATCGACGTAATCAATGGCTCGCCTTTGTTACGCGAGTGGGTGGATGATGCCCACGCTCTCCCGGAAGATTTGGAGGCCATTACGCGACAAGATGAGCAGGCCTGGAAAGAAGAGCGTTCGGCGTTTTTATTGTACTAAGGAATGTGAATTTTCACGGCTAGCGCTTTAAAGCCTTTGCAAGTAACCGCTGTTGTCCGGAATCCAGCCATTTTTCACACCAGACATTGAGAGGTATGGCGTCAGCTTTCATCAAGGTGAATTCATGCAGGGCTTTCTCAGGTTGTTCCTTTGGCCACCAGGAATGTGTTTCCAGTTGTTGCTGCAAATAGTGACGCGCCGCTTCCAATTCTGATTCAGTTATGTTCATATTTTTTTATCTTGAGCAATCGTTTATAGGCTTGTAATCATACTGTTATTCTTTGAATCCTGACAACACTTAAACAACGTTGTTGCATGGGAGATTGTCAGAGGAAAAACCTTATTCGGCCCAATTCCTTGCTCTTGCCACAGCTTTATGCCATTGATGTTTTAACGATTCAATTTCTCGCGGCTGCATCATTCCGTGGAATGCGCGGTCAATCCGCCATTTTTCCTTGAGTTCGCCGATGCTCCACAATCCGGCGGCAATACCGGCAAGATAGGCTGCTCCCAGCGCAGTGGTTTCCAGATTGGCAGGACGGACGATTTCAATAGCGGAGATATCAGCCTGAAATTGCATCAACAGATTATTTCCTGCGGCGCCTCCGTCAATTTTCAGTTGTGAAAGATGTTCGTCGACCTCGGCGGCAAGGATCTGCAACAAGTCATCGACCTGAAAACAGATGCTCTCCAGCGCTGCTCGGGTGAGGTGCGCACGGCTTGTGCCCCGGGTAATCCCGAAAATCGCCCCGCGTGCGTGCGGATCCCAGTGCGGCGCGCCAAGGCCGGTGAGAGCGGGCACAAAGTAAACGCCGCCGTTATCGGCAACGCTTCCGGCAAGCTTTTCGCAGTCTGTTGCCTGCTCAAACAACATCAAACCATCGCGCAGCCATTGAATCACTGCTCCGCCTGTGAACACGCTGCCTTCCAGCGCATAAATGACTTCATTGCCGATCTGCCAGGCGATGGTGGTTAACAGTCCGTGTTTCGAAACGATTCTTTTGGGTCCGGTATTCATGATTAAAAATGAACCGGTTCCATAGGTGCATTTCGTCATTCCCGCTTCGCTACACATCTGGCCGAATAATGAAGCTTGCTGGTCGCCGGCAATCGCTGCAATAGGAATCCCAGCGCCAGTTTCGATATTACTGGTATTCCCATAAATTGCGCTTGAAGATTTGACGGCGGGCAGCATGGATGCGGGAATATCGAATAAGGTCAACAAGTCTTCATCCCACTGCATGTTTTCGATGTTATAAAGCATGGTCCGGGCAGCGTTGGAAACATCGGTGAGATGCAATTCGCCATGGGTCAGATTCCATACCAGCCATGAATCTATCGTACCGAAAGCCAATTCTCCATGGTTCGCTTTTTCCCGTGCGCCATCGACATGATCCAGTATCCAGCGGATTTTAGTCGCTGAAAAGTAGGCGTCGATAAGCAAGCCGGTTTTTCTTTGAATCATTGTTTCCAGACCGGCTTCCTTTAACCGGGTACATTCATCGGCGGTGCGCCGGTCCTGCCATACTATCGCGTTGTAGATCGGTTTGCCTGAACTGCGTTCCCAAATGACTGTGGTTTCTCTTTGATTGGTGATACCGATACCCGCAATATCCACAGGGCGAAGTTGCAGTTGTGCCATAACTTGTCTGAAAACACCGGCTTGGGTTTGCCATATTTCTTCAGCATCATGTTCCACCCAGCCTGGTTGCGGAAACTGTTGTTCAAGCGCTTGCTGAGCTATGGCGACAGGGCTGGCCTGTTGATCATAAAGAATACAGCGTGAACTGCTGGTGCCTTGATCTATCGCTAAAATATATTTCATATCTTTAGTTTGTGTAGCTTGGAAAAAAAAGTACCTGTAATTATATTATCAAGCAAGCCCGCATGGGGTTCGTTTTACTTTGCGTGTCTTTTTATGGCCGTAACTGTGTGAAAATAGCTGAGGTTGATATATTTTGAACGGACACACAACCGAAAATCAATGAAGGTCGAGTTAGTGCAACGAAACCCGACAACTGAGGTTTTTTGTGGGCTGGGGTGAGGGACGAACCCCAATATTTACGTTTAACTGATGGTTTTTGTTGCTTTTCGCATAGATCACTCCAACCTACGAGCTATTGCGCGTTGGCATTTTTTGAATCGCTTTGACGCTTTTTAAACTGATCAAACTTTTCTTGAAACGTAAATACATATTCCAATAAAGCATGCGTAAACTCCAAAATATCTTTTGCATCTTGATGCGTTATTTGGAAATTAACACCATGGGCCGCTTCATTACCTGAAATTCTTAGAACATCAGCCCATTCATAAAGCCTATTTTCAATAATTCCTTTTTCTTTCATCTCTTTCAGGGCAGTTGCAAGATTGCGTGCGGTAATTTCGTTTTCGTCAGCGATTCCTTCAAGCGTTTTTCTACACATTATAGCTGTTGCTATATATGCCTTTGCTTTAAAACAAGTATACGCCTCACTATAAGCCAATCGAAGAGAATTTGGAATTGCTAAACTTATGCCCCTATCTGTGGGTGGATATAGTCGCCTTGGTTCATCCCAGCCATCATTATCATCAACGTGATTAACTTCAATCATAATAAAAGGTTGCGCACATTTCGGACATTTTAGAAAACTATATTTTACTTCCACGAGTGATTCTTCATCAAAACGCGTATGATCAGCAATTAATTGACCGTCAACAACTGCTTCGCAAAATGTACATTCAACCAACATCCTCTTCTCCTTTTATAAAACTGCCTAACATTTATTTAGACACCCTCAATAGGCACATAAAAAAGGCCCCGATTGCAAAAAACAACCGGGGCTTTTTCATTTTTAAAACAGAGCTCAAAGCAACAGAGCTTCAAGACCGCACGATTACATCATGCCGCCCATACCGCCCATACCGCCCATGCCGCCCATATCCGGCATGCCATGAGCGCCTTTTTCGTCACTAGGCGCATCAGCAACCATCACTTCCGTAGTCAACATCAGACCAGCAACAGAAGCGGCGTTTTGCAAGGCAGTACGGGTTACTTTCGCAGGATCCAGAATGCCCATTTCGATCATGTCGCCGTATTGGGCGGTTGCTGCGTTGTAACCGAAGCTGCCGGTGCCTTTTTTCACTTCGTTAAAGACCACTGAAGGCTCATCGCCGGCGTTAGCTACGATTTGACGTAATGGCTCTTCCATTGCACGGCGCAGGATGTTGATACCAACATTTTGGTCGTGGTTGGCGCCTTCAAGATTTGCCAGTGCAGACAGTGCGCGTACCAGCGCGGTACCACCACCGGCAACGACGCCTTCTTCAACCGCAGCACGTGTTGAATGCAGAGCATCTTCAACGCGGGCTTTCTTTTCTTTCATTTCAATTTCAGTTGCCGCGCCGACTTTGATCACCGCAACACCGCCTGCCAGTTTAGCCAGACGTTCCTGCAGTTTTTCTTTGTCGTAGTCAGAAGTCGCTTCTTCAGCCTGGGTGCGAATTTGCGCTACACGGCCCTTGATTTGCTCTTCAGAACCAGCGCCATCGATGATGGTGGTGTTATCTTTAGTGATCTGGATTTTTTTCGCTGTACCCAGTTGCGCCAATTCTGCCTTTTCAAGGCTTAAACCGACTTCTTCAGAAATAACGGTACCGCCTGTCAGTACGGCAATATCTTCCAGCATGGCTTTACGACGGTCGCCAAAACCAGGCGCCTTGACGGCTGCAACTTTAACGATGCCGCGAATGGTATTGACAACCAGGGTTGCCAGCGCTTCGCCTTCAACATCTTCGGCAACGATCAATAAAGGACGGCCGGATTTGGCAACCGCTTCCAAAATAGGCAACATTTCGCGGATATTGGAGATCTTTTTTTCATAAATAAGAATCATCGGATCTTCCAACTCGACGCTCATGCTGTCTTGTTTGTTGATGAAGTAGGGTGACAAATAGCCACGGTCAAACTGCATGCCTTCAACTACATCTAACTGGTTGTCCAGACCTGAACCTTCTTCAACGGTGATAACACCTTCCTTGCCGACTTTTTCCATTGCTTGAGCAATGATCTCGCCGACAGATTCATCAGAGTTTGCAGAAATGGTGCCGACTTGAGCAATGGCTTTGTTATCTTTGCAAGGCGTTGCAGAAGCAACGATAGCTTCAACAGCTTTCGTTACGGCCAGGTCAATACCGCGTTTCAGGTCCATTGGATTCATGCCGGCCGCAACAGCTTTCAAGCCTTCGTTGACGATAGATTGCGCCAGTACGGTTGCAGTAGTGGTGCCGTCGCCCGCCACATCAGATGTGTGTGAAGCGACTTCCTTAACCATTTGTGCGCCCATGTTTTCGAATTTGTCTTTTAATTCGATTTCTTTCGCAACGGATACACCGTCTTTAGTAATGGTTGGAGAGCCGAAGCTTTTGTCCAGAATCGCATTACGGCCCTTAGGTCCCAGGGTTACTTTTACTGCGTTTGCTAAAATATTAACGCCGCGGGCCATAAGGACACGTGCGTCATCACCAAATAATACGTCTTTTGCTGCCATTTTTTATTCCTAAATGTGTTGTGTGTGATTACGAATGATATGCGGTGCATACCCTACAGGTTTATAGACTTAACCTAAAATACCCATGATGTCTTCTTCACGCATAACGATGAGGTCTTCACCGTCAACTTTAACTTCGTTACCTGAGTATTTGCCAAACAGCACTTTGTCGCCAACTTTGACTTCTAATGGGCGCACTGTGCCATTGTCCAGCAATTTGCCCTTGCCTACCGCCAAAACTTTGCCCTGGCTTGGCTTTTCAGCGGCAGAACCAGGTAGTACGATACCTCCAGGAGTGGTGGTTTCTTCTTCAACGCGCTTGACTATCACTCTGTCGTGTAACGGACGTATATTCATCTATATCTCCTAAACATTAAAATTAAAGGTTAAACTTATCATTAGCACTCGCTAGTAATGAGTGCTAATGATAATGAGCTTTTGCAGCGTGTCAAGTGCTTTGGCATCATTTCTTGTTACTCTACATAATTATATGACTTATGAATGACAACCAACTATTGCGCTATAGCCGTCAAATCATGCTGCCGATGTGTGATATTGAAGGACAACAAAAACTGCTCGCCGCCAGGGTATTAATTGTCGGCGCTGGCGGTTTAGGCTCTCCCGCATCTATTTATCTTGCAGCCAGTGGTGTCGGCAACATCACTATTTATGACGATGACGAAGTAGATTTATCCAATTTACAAAGACAGATTGCTCATCACACAGCAGATATAGGGATGGATAAAGTAATTTCAACCCATCAAACGCTTAATAAGCTAAATCCTGACATTAATGTGAGGGCTGTTAAACAGCGATTGGCAGGAGAACAACTTGATTCTGAGGTGCTTAAAGCCGATGTGGTGCTCGATTGCAGCGATAATTTTGCCACCCGTTTTGCAATCAATAAAGCGTGTGTCAAACATCAAACGGCGCTGGTTTCCGGAGCGGCAATTCGTTTTGAAGGTCAGGTGTCGGTCTTTACACCTGGAAAAAACAACAGCCCTTGCTATAACTGCTTATATAACAGTGACGGTGATGAACAACAAAATTGTGCAAGCAATGGTGTTATAGCACCCATCACAGGGATAGTCGGCAGCATTCAGGCGATGGAAACCATGAAGTTGATTATGGCTGTTGGCGAGACTTTAACCGGACGCCTACTGTTAATAGATGGGCTAACGATGGAATTTAACAGTATGAAGCTGAAGAAAAACCCGTTGTGCCCAACCTGCAGCAGGTAGTGTCATGGCTGTCCGGATAAGTTCTGCCATTGCAGTTTATTGCATGGTAGCCTTCTTGTACCGGGTAGAAATACAATTTCCGCAAATGTCACCATGCAAACTATATCCGCTTGGCTCAGTGTAATCTGACCGTCATAATACCCTGGAAACTGAATGGTGATTGAAATAACGGGTGCTAAATCCTGCGCAACTGACAGATGGGACCGTTCCAACACCTCCCTTGGGAAGAGAATTAATGTTGGCGAATAAGCAGCTGACCTCATGTAGGGGGTAGTTATAATTTCCACTCTGTGTAGGCGGATGTCGCAAATCCCCCCATCATTGATGCAATTGTCGATAGTCTTGCATCCGGCGCCTGGCGTTTTTCAGAGCGGATAAGTTAACTAGCCGATATTAAAGACAAATAATTATTGATGGAATCTGGATTGAAATTTGCTTGAATTGAGTGGAAATGGCTGTACAGCCTTGTCCTGCAACTTTGATCACAGGTGATTTATGAGCAAAATCGGCATTTTTTTCGGAACAGATACTGGCAGCACCCGACTGGTTGCCAAAAACATTTTCAAGCAGTTGGGTGAAGAGTTAGCCGACAAACCCAAAAACATTAACCGCACCAGTGCTGCCGAATTGTTGCAGTACGATGCGCTGATTCTGGGCGCCCCCAGTTACGGCATGGGTGAATTGCCGGGCTTGACGACGGGCTGTCTGGAGCCCAATTGGCAGGAATTTGTGCCTTATCTGGACGGCGCCGATCTGTCCGGCAAACGTGTTGCGCTGTTTGGTTTGGGCAATCAGGAGCGATATGCGGATCGCTTTGCCAGTTCGATGATTCATCTATACCGGCTGTTTTACGGTTACGGCGCCGGTATCATCGGGTGTTGGAGTACCGATGGCTATAAATTCGAGCATTCTCATGCCGTCATTGATAACCAGTTTGTCGGTCTGGTGCTGGACCAGCGCACGCAGCCGCATTTGACCGACGAACGGATTAAAATCTGGCTGGCGCAAATAATCCCGCAACTTCTGCCGGTAATGGCCAGGGTGGCCTAGGTGATGAGTTTAGCCATGCAGGATGGAAAAATCAAGGATTTGACGCCCCTGGCGGAGTGCTCGCTTTGCAGCTACCGTGAGACCTTGCTGGTAGCCGGCAGTTGCAAACCAGGCGATTGCTGCGTAGCCGCGGCAAGCGGCCGGCAAATAGACCGGTTTTTCCGGGCTCATCCGGGCTTTGCATCGGATTACACCCGGGACGACTTTTGGGAACGGCGGGCAATCGCCGCCCGTTATTTGCCAACCAGCCAGTTGCAGCCATTGCTTACCGATCCGGACGAAGCGGTAAGGCGGGTGCTGGCGTACCGGGTGCCGCTGGAGTGGCTGCCGGATTTGCGCAACGATCCGGACCGGGAAGTCAGGATCACGGTAGCCGACCGGTTGCCGGAGCATCAGCTGGAACTGATGGTCGATGATCCTGATTATCTGGTGCGCGTTTATGTCGCCAAACGCTTGCCGAAAGGCCGCTTATTCCGCTTGCTCGCTGACCCCGATAATCAGGTTCGGCGCACGGTAGCCGAGCGCATCCCCAGCGTCAGCCTCGGTCTGATGGCAAACGATGCTGAAGCCGGCATTCGCCGCATTGCCGCCCAGCGTATGGATAGTGACGATCTGGCATTGTTGAGCAAAGACAGCGACTGGACGGTGCGCTACGAAGTGGCATTGCGGGCGCCGTCGGCCTTCCTGCAGCTAATGCTTGACGACGCAGATGAAGAAGTTCGTCTAACCGCCAGGCAACGTTTGCAAGCTTTATCATCCTAAACTCCCGGCCTTTGATTTTACAACATGAGGCGTTGCCTTTAGAATAACAGGCGTCCTCAACATTTCTCCGGGTTGCGAGGAATTACATAGACAAAAGGCCCATAACAGATGAACGAAGAGGTGCGCTGGAAGCAGCGCTTTGTCAACTATCAAAAAGCATTACAACAATTGGCCAGGTTTATTGATAAAGGCGAGTTAAATGAACTGGAAGAGCAGGGCTTGATTCAGGCATTTGAATATACCCATGAACTCGCATGGAATGTCTTGCGCGATTATTTAATCGAGAAAGGCCATCAGGCTATTCACGGTTCACGCGATGCCACCCGCGAAGCATTCAAACTGGATTTGATACAGGAGGGTGATAGCTGGATGGATATGATAAGAGATCGTAATCGCACCAGCCACACCTACAATCAGGAAACGGCAGATTCAATTGCTTACAATATTAAAGAGCGTTTTTTTACACTGTTTGTCGAGCTGCAGCAGACCATGCGGAATTTGCTGGATGACAAGTGACGGCACAGCGAAAGCAAATAATCGCTTTGGTCTGAAGGAAAGCACGATTAGAGCGATACAAAGCGCGTTTAAGAAGTATCCTGAAATTGAGCAAGCATTGCTGTATGGTTCGCGCGCAAAGGGCACATATCGCAATGGTTCGGATATCGATTTAACGTTAATGGGTGACGAATTAACATATTTCTTACTCAATCGCATTGAAACTGAAATTGATGATTTGCTGCTACCTTACACAGTTGACTTGTCGTTGTACTCGCATATTGATAATGCCGGTTTGCTAGATCATATTCAACGTGTGGGGAAATTGTTTTATCAACGTGAAGTTTAAGACCGGCAACATGACTATTTTCATGAATAAACACTGAAGTGGATGGTTTTCCGCGGCTGCAGTCCTGATTTTTTGTATGGGCAGCCGTCAATATACAGTCGCGTGATGATGGATTTTGATGCCCTCTTCGAGGCCATTTAAAATAGGGCTTTCGATTTATCGCGGATGCTGTGTATTAAATTTTAAAGATTTAATTTCGTTTTTTTAAATTCGGTCGGGATTTGACGGCTCAAACCATTATTGAGCTAACGGTATAGAAAGATTGGCCGAATGTGTTAACCATACCTTTAAGGAGTTATAGCTATGAAAAGTTCAAAACGTATGAAAATAGCGCCATTGTTGATTTCAATTGTTTCTGTCGGCTGCGCCGGAACCGGCGGCGAGAGCGTTCTCGGCACCGTTGATAGCGGTTTGGCAAACGTAGGGCGAACAGCGGAAACAGGAAGGGCTGTTATTGAGGCCGGCAAGACCGCCGCGACTGGATTGCCGGCAAGCCAGGCCAGTTTGACCAATGTGCTGGTTGGTCAGCTGGGCGTGTCTCAGCAACAAGCGCTCGGCGGCGCCGGGGCCATTTTTCAGGCCGCCAAAGCGAAAATGGCGCCGCAAGCCTTCACCACCTTGTCTCAATCCATTCCCGGCATGTCCGGCATGCTGGCTGCGGCTCCGCAAGTCAGCCAACCTTTATCCGGAGCGACTTCGATGCTGGGAGGTGTGAGCGGTACTGTCGATACTATGACGTCTCTGGCCTCCTCGTTCCAGCAGTTGAATCTGTCACCGAATATGGTTAATCAGTTTATTCCGGTTGTCGTCGATTACGTTAGAAATACCGGCGGGCAGTTGACAGCGAATCTGCTTCAATCGGCGTTGACGGCGCCTTGAGCAGGAGTTTGTTTATTTTGTTTTGATCTCCGCGCGGATAAAAAGGGGAAAAAGGAGACGCTTCCCTTTTTCCGTCATCAATTTTACTTGGCTTCTTCGATTAGCACTGTCTCACAATCCGTTCAACATTACGCCTAACAGGAGTGTTGCCAGTGATTTTTCCATCCGGGCACTCCATCATATCCATGTGTTCTGGATTCCGGCACAAGTCTGTCTGGAACAGATTTGCATTAACCCGAAGGGCGTCAGGCAGGATAGCCTGATGTGACCCGTCAGAGCTCGAATTGAATCCAGGCCGGAACGACGATGATTCAATTTGTGTAATAACTATTTAAGTGAATATTTACCTTGAGTTTAAACCCCGCTTTTAATCACACTCGGCTCCTGCTGAAATTTGACAGACCCCATAACTCATGATATATAAAAATCTTACTACTGGAGAATGTCATGATTCAAGAAAAAGGTTATTTAATAGGCCCGTTTGAGAATGCCGTCTTCGCCATTCTTAAAGGCATTGATCGCGATGTAGAGCGGGGAGAAGACATGCTCATGCTGGGGTTTGGCGTGGTCATGTTGTCTTCCTCATTCGCTCCTGTAGCGCCGCCGACGGTTCTTCTGCCTTTGGTAGCGCTTGTTTTTGCCATCTCTGCGGGGTTTGCACGCAGGAATTATCATGCTATGGAGCGAAAACTGCTGCAATCCCTGGAGCTGCTTGACGGGCATGACAAGGCTATTTTGCACCCGATTGCCGCGGTTTTTTCCGAGTTTCCCATGCGCCCCCTGGCCGTATCTTTTAATCCACTTAAAAACCTGAAAAGAACAGGAAAAAGTGCGCTGGGCGGGCTTTTGATCAATCCGCTATGGATGCCGATTTTTTATATGATGGGGATGCAAATCAACGAAGAAAAAAATCTTGGCATTTTGAACAAGGCCATCATAGGCGTTGAGCAGAAAATCGCTTCTCCTTTTTCTTGTTAAACAGCCTGTCTTTTTAGGAAATTAATAGGGATAGACTCTATGGCATGAACTTTTCCAAAACGTTGTCCAGAAAATTCCAGCCTTGCTCCGAACAATGATAGCGATTATCCTGATGAATAATCAACCCGTGCTGCAGACATGCCGTTAGCCCCGGCTCCAGTGTGGCCATGGCAAGGCCGGTTGCTGATTGATAGGTTTCCACAGTAAAGCCTTGTTTCAGCCGTAAATGGTTCATCAGGAATTCTAAAGGCAGTTCCGCTACAGCTATAACACTGGCTCCGCCGTTTTTATGGGTGTCATCTAAATACTGTTCCGGGCTTTTGGGTTTAAAACTGCGCGTAATCTGATGGGGCAGCGTTTGCGTTATTTTTCCGTGAGCGCCCGCACCAATCCCCAAATAATCGCCGAATTGCCAATAATTTACATTATGACGGCAGTGCAAGCCCGCTTGACTGTAGGCTGATACTTCATAGTGTTGATAGCCATGATCAGCCAACAGTTTTTGACAGCGTTTCTGGGTGCTGAAAATAAGCTCATCATCGGGCAGCTGCGGAGGATATTTATGAAAATAGGTATTGGGTTCCAGCGTCAACTGGTAAAAAGAAATGTGCGCAGGCTGCATACTTATTGCTGTTGCCACATCGATTTCAGAACTGTTAATACCGGCAGCGGGCAAGCCAAACATCAAATCCAGATTAAAATTATCAAATCCTGATTGATGAGCGATTTCAGCGGCAGCAACGGCTTCTCGTGCAGAATGCACCCGCCCCAATTTTTTTAACAGCTTGTCATCGAAGCTTTGTATGCCGATGGATAAGCGGTTAATACCCAGGGCCCTGAATTCGGCAAATTTATGGCTCTCAAAAGTGCCGGGATTGGCTTCGAGGGTTATTTCCAGATCATCCTTGAGCGCAATCCGTTGCTCTATGCCGCGTAATAAGCGATTGATAGACTCGGGTGAAAACAGGCTGGGGGTGCCGCCGCCGATAAAGATACTGCTGATGGGGCGAGTACTGTGATACAGTTCCAGGTCTCTGCTTAAATCACTCAGCAAGGCATCAATATAGCCGGTTTCAGGTGTGCCGGCTTTAATTGCGTGCGAATTAAAATCGCAATAAGGACATTTTTTAAGGCACCAGGGAATGTGGATGTAAAGACTTAGAGGCGGCACAACGGGATTTTTTAAGGTTAGGTTAAGTGTTATCAGTTTACCATTATCTGGTGTAAAGGTCCGGGTGGTTTCGGAGACGTTTAAGGAGGCATGCGGCCGCTGTTCTGGATTTCGTCGTGTAGATTAAGGGAAAATCAATCGAAACGCTCCAGGACAGGACACAAATAAACTTAAATAGCCAGTTTTTGGTGCAAAAATTACACGAATTGTTAGTCAAGCCGAGGAAAATAATTGCAACTAATTGATATATAATATGTATTAAAAATTGGCATTATTGGTGCTTGATAATTTATATACTTTAGGGAATCTCAAAAAATACCCTCCCGAAGGGAGAAAGAGTTTTGATTCTTTAGAAGTTCCCTTCCTCGCTTTTGTGCTGCTCTCTCCTGGGCTTGGTACCTTTGGCGTCCTGTTGTCACGAAAGGGCGCTTTTTTTTGCCTGGTAATATCTCGCTATGCCAGCCTTTGCACCACCAGATGCAACAGGGTGACGATAGGAGCGGCTGATTTTAATTGCTAGATTTGGAATGCTTTACAAAATGCGGGAGAGTTCACACCATGGTTGCCCGTATGCTGTTTCAACCGATACCCGCTATAATAGCTATCTATCGCCTCAATCTGTACGTTACTGAACAGACTCCCTTTTAATTTTTGATCAAAATACTACAATATGAATATTATGGGATTCAGCGCGGCAGACGGAGCTATGCAGCACGGCGAGGCGGACTCCCTGATTGGCTATCGATACAAGCGCACTTTGTAAGAACAAACAAATAGCAATGTGTGGCTGACAAATTTTCTTTGGGGCTAAAAATGACATATAATGGGCTGATCATTATGAATCCTCAGCCGGCGGACATCAACAATCCCTGCCGGTATGACGATTTTCGCGAACAGTTCGAGTATCTTGCTAATCAGGTATAATGATGTCAGATTGAAACAGCGGCCTTATTCCATTAAGGTTGTGTTATCGACCTATTTTGGATTTTTCTTATGGAAACCAATGCCTTTCATCGGCACAAACTAATCAATAGTCTCATGGCGCAGGAGGCTGAAAAAGTTGTGGAAAATGCGATTAATTTATGGGACCAATTAGCGATCCAGGTCATCGCTATTGTCGGTGAAGGTGGTTTCAATGCACTTTATCTGAGAAGTGTGTTCCTTACCCAGGCAACATTTCCATGGCTCGCGGCCGACTCACCGATGCCGCAGACTGATCACCGTTTTACAGCATCAAAATTGAACCTTGAAGAACAAAAACCTGATCAAGCCAGGGAAGCAAACTGTCTGCTGCTGATCACTTTCACCGATATCCTGGCCTCGTTAATTGGCGAGGAGTTAACATCCAGTATTTTACGTTCAGCCTGGTGCAATAACGCATCAGATAGCGCTGGTTCGGAGTTAAACAATGACTAAAAAGATAGCTATACGTCGTCTGGCAACGGGCGTACCTGGTCTGGACAATCTGTTGGGCGGAGGCCTGCCGGAATTCTCGTTTAACCTGATTGCGGGCACGCCGGGAACCGGAAAAACAACGCTCGCTCACCAGATCATGTTCGCGCAGGCAACCCCGGATAATCGGGCGCTGTTCTTCACGGTGCTCGGAGAACCCGCATTGAAGATGCTCCGTTATCAACAGCAATTTGATTTTTTTGATTTCAGTAAAGTCAATGAATCAATCCGCTTTGTCAACCTGTCCACAGACCTCATGGAAGGGAAATTTGACTGTGTCTTGTCACGCATTAGCGATGAAGTGAAAGCCTTTGCTCCCAGCCTGGTGTTTGTTGATTCGTTTCGATCAGTCGTGCAATCACTGAAGCATGAGAGCCCGGGTGTTCCCGAGCTGCAGCGGTTCATCCAGCAATTGGGCATGCAAATGACCAGCTGGCAGGCAACCACATTTTTAATCGGTGAATATTTAACGACGGAAGCTGAGTCCAGCCCTGTTTTTACTGTAGCGGACGGCATCCTGTGGCTTACTCAAAATTTGCATCGCAACTCAATGGTGCGCAAGATACAAGTCGTCAAAATGCGTGGCCAGGACCATGCGTCCGGTTTGCATACGTTCCGTATTACTAATGACGGAATCAGGATTTTTCCGCGTGCGATGGTCACTCGGGGCACAACGGTTAGCCCAAAAGACCAGCTGGCCACTGACAAGGATCGTGTTCCGATGGGCGTACCGGGCCTGGATGACATGCTGGGCGGCGGGCTGCCAGCTGGCTATTCGCTGCTCGTGGTCGGGCCAAGCGGTTCCGGAAAAACCATCATGGCGACGGAATTTCTCGCCGAAGGTGCAAGCAGGGGTGAGCCCGGTGTGATTGCTGCATTTGAGAAGAGCCCCAGCAACTGCTGAGCAATAAACTGAATACGTTGGTAACGTCTGGACAAGTCGGCGTGATCGACACGCGTTCCCTGGATTTGTCGATCGATGAAATCCTGCATGACTTGATCGCTTTGATTAATCGTATGCAGGCCAAGCGCCTCGTCATTGATTCCCTGTCCGGATTTGAGCTGTCACTGGCGCCCGAGTTCAGTGAAGATTTTCGCGGCTCGCTGTACAGGATGATTGCCGAGCTGACCGGCATGGGTATAACCATATTAATGACCTCGGAACTGGAAGACCGTTACACCGATCTGCGCTTTAGCCCCTTTGGCAGCGCTTTTCTCGCTGACGCAATTATCGTACAGCGCTATATTGAAATAGACGGTCAGTTCCAACGCTGCATCTCGGTCGTTAAAATCCGCGGCAGCCAGCACAGCAAGGACATTCACCTGTTTAGCATTAACGACGACGGTATCATTATTGGCGAGAGCTTGTCCGGTTATGAAGGCATCATGTCGGGCCGGCCCACGGTCAGCGAATAGCTGTAACGAAGAGAGATGGACGGTGTAATGAACAGAAATGACGATGTCGGCTCTTCTGATACCGATGACCACGGTCAATCGGAGGTGGCCAGTCAGGATAAAGTCAGCAGGCCGGAGCATAATATCACACGCAGGAAAAGCGCGGCTATTGACGATGAAGCTGCCGTTCGGAGCCGTGAGGAGTTGGTCGCTGCACGTGAAGACGCTGTGGGTTTGCGTGAACAAGCTGCTGAAATGCGTGACAATGCTGCTACTGTAAGCCAGGACACTGCCGATTTGCATGAAAACACTATCCAGACCCGCGAACAGGCAGTCACCACGCGGGAGCAAAAAATTCGCGTGCCGGATGAGATACAGACAGTGTTAAATGAGCGCATGAAGTTATTGCAGCAAACGAATGCGAACCTGGTTATCGCTACCATTGAAGCCCATAAAATGGCCGAACAGGTGAAAATGGCTAAAGATCAGCTGGCACATTTGGCTCATCACGATGCTTTAACCGGTTTGCCCAATCGAATTCTGCTGCAAGACCGGCTTAGTCTGGCGATTGAGCTGGCCCGTCGTAAAGGCTGGCAGCTTGCGTTGATGTTTATGGACCTGGATCGCTTCAAAAACATCAATGACTCCCTGGGGCATATAGTAGGCGACCATCTGCTGCAGTCGGTTGCTCTGCGCCTGTCGGGTTGCATGCGGCAGTCGGATACCATCAGCCGCCAGGGCGGCGATGAATTTGTGATGCTGCTGCCCTTTATTAAAAACGCTGAAGAGGCGACGCTCTGTGCGCAAAAGATGCTCGCGGCGCTCGAACCTCCTCACCGCATTGACGGGCACGACCTTCATATCAGCGTGAGTATTGGCATCAGCATCTTCCCCAAAGACGGTCAGGACGCCGAAACCCTGATGAAAAATGCGGACACTGCGATGTACCATGCCAAGGACAACGGACGCAATCATTACAAATTCTTCGAGCCGGACATGAATGCGCTGGCAGTGCAGCGCCACTCCATCGAAGCCAGCTTGCGCCGCGCGCTGGAACACCGGGAATTTGTGCTGCACTACCAGCCGAAAATAAATCTTCAAAGCGGTGCGATAGTCGGCCTCGAGGCGCTCATCCGCTGGCAGCATCCGGAACGCGGGATGCTGCTGCCCGCAGAGTTCGTGTCTATCGCCGAAGACTGCGGCCTGATCCTGCCGATTGGCCGCCGGGTGCTGCACGAAGCCTGCCTGCAGGCACAGGCCTGGCTACAGGCTGGCTTGCCGTTAACCTCGGTCGCAGTCAACGCCTCCGCACTGGAATTTCGCTCCAGGGATTTTATCGAAAGTATACGCGCGATCCTCGAGGATACGGGCCTGGAACCGCGTTATCTGGAACTTGAACTGACCGAAAGCGTCCTTATGCAGGATGCCGAGTTTACTCATTCCATGCTGCATGAGCTCTCGGACCTGGGTATAAAGCTTGCCATCGATGACTTCGGCACCGGCTATTCCAGCCTGAGTTATTTGCGGCAGTTTCCGATTGATACCCTGAAGATCGACCGGTCATTCGTGGACCGTATGATCAGCAGTCCGGACGATGCCACTATCGTCCGTGCCGTGATCAGCATGGGTAAAAACCTCAATCTCCGCGTCATTGCGGAAGGCGTGGAAACACAGGAGCAGTATGCATTTCTTCTCGCCCAGGATTGCGATGAGGGCCAGGGCTACTATTTCGGCCGTCCGATGGCGGCAGAGGCGCTTGCCCCCTTACTGCAAACCGGCGTATCCCTTTCTCTTCCCGTTTGATCCCCCGGGATTTTCCTCTGCGGATCGGATTGCGGCGCTCGTGCGCCAACAGCTACTACCCCGTTTCCGTTTCACTCTATATTGTCTGCTTGTGTAGATACCTGTTGCTCAAGGCTGCGTCGTCAATGTGAGTTGGTATTTAACGGATAACACGCTGCCAATAATGACTGCATTTTGGCAAGCCCCAATTCACGCGTTAACTCAATATTGCGTTGCGGGATGTTTTCAGGATGCGGGTAGGTGGCTACTGCCCGCTCGATGCTGGTTTCCCGCAATAGATGCAGCATAGGGTAGGGCGAGCGGTTGGTATAATTAGCCGGATCGTCAGCTTCAGTCCCTTCAAAACAGTAATCCGGATGAAAACTGGCCAACTGGTAAACACCTTCGTAGCCTTGTTCAATTAACAGCGCCTCGGCAAGTTCAAGAAAGTCCAGGTAGTCGTCGAATGCTGTAAAAGCACTGTCATAAATCAGTAATGTGGTTTCAATGCCTGAGTCACTATCCAGGCGGTCGCATTCCAGCATCAGCTTCAATAGACAGCTTTCAATAGCGATGTCGTGGCTGATGCTATAACGGATACGCCCGCGCTCCAGTTCACGTTTGGCGAACGGACAGATGCTGCAGGCAATGATGATAGTTTTTAACCAGGTTTGGGTTGCTGTGATCAATTGCTGGTCTTTATTGTCCATTATTGTGTTGTATGTTCTATAGGCAGTACGGGGCATTTTATGAGGAGGCCCAAGGCTTATGCAGCGATCAAGTCAGGTGTTATTGTATCTTTCCAGACGTCGGCGCGGGAATACGACTTGCAGCCGCGAATTTGTCGCGTTTGTCAGTACGCGCGAATTTCTTGCAGCTATAATATCCGGTTTTTAAGTCAGCAGCCTTCCTGATACCAATAAATCATGACACTATTATTATTTTCCTTACGCGGCGTGCCCGAAGATGAAGCAGACGAAGTGCGCGAATTGCTTACTGAGCAGAATATCGATTTTTATGAAACGTCAGCAGGCAATTGGGGAATATCTGTGCCTGCGTTGTGGCTTAGGGATGAAACCCAATTGGAAAAAGCCAGGTCAGTGCTTGACGCTTATCAGCAGCAGCGCTTGCTCACTTCGCGCGGGCATTATTTGCAACTTAAAAAAGCGGGCCGGCAGAAGACCTTCTTGAAAGGATTTATAGAAAAGCCGTTGCTGTACAGCGCCTATATACTTGCGCTGGCGCTTGTTGTTTATGTGTCGATAAGATTGCTGTTTGAATTGGGTTTGTAGCGGAGGATTCAAAACCGCACTTTGCAGGCGCGCCGCCCTCGACGCAGCCTGGGCATCCGGGATGCTTGACCGCGGCGAAGGCGCCGCTCCACAATCAATTTAAATTTTCGAACGTTTTTCTCATTGACTTCATTACGTACTATTCAGACTTAAGGTTTCCATGTCTCCAGTGTTAAGCGCGTTTCACCCGGTGGTAGCCGATTGGTTTCTGAGTCAATTTGAAGCCCCTTCAGAAGTTCAATGTCAGGCCTGGCCTGCCATTCAGGCGGGACAATCGACGCTGATTGCAGCGCCAACGGGTTCGGGTAAAACGCTGGCGGCATTTTTGGCCGTCATCGATCAACTGGTCAAGCAGGGACTGGCGTCTTCATTGCCCGACCAGACACAGGTGCTTTATGTCTCGCCGTTAAAAGCTCTATCGAACGACATCAATAAGAATCTGGAACAACCCTTGACCGGTATCGGCATGGGGCTCTTGGAAGCAGCCCTGCCAGGCATCGTGATCCGGGCCCAGACGCGAACCGGTGATACCAGCCAGGCCGAACGCGCAGCGATGAAACGGTTTCATCCGCATATTTTGGTCACCACGCCGGAATCCTTGTTTATCCTGCTGACGTCGGAATCCGGCCGCGAAATGCTGAAAGCCGTCCGCAGCGTGATCGTAGATGAAATTCATGCCCTGGCCGGCAACAAACGCGGTGCGCATCTGATGTTGTCGCTGGAGCGGCTTGTACAATTAACCGGACAGCCGCCGGTACGCATCGGTCTGTCAGCGACCCAAAAACCGCTGACAGCGATAGCGCATTTTTTGAACGGTGATCGCAGCGTACCCTGCACTATCATCGATACCGGCCACGTCAGGCAGCGCGATTTGCTGGTTGAAGTCACAAGCTCCCCGCTGGAAGCCGTTATGGCCAATGAGGTCTGGACTGAAATTTATGAGCGTCTGGAACAGTTGATTAATGAACATCATACCACGCTGATTTTCGTCAACACGCGGCGGCTGGCAGAGCGCGCCGCAGCTGCTTTGGCCGATCGACTGGGCGAAGCGGCCGTCACCGCGCATCACGGCAGTCTGGCCAAGGAACACCGGATATCGGCAGAACATCGCTTAAAACAGGGGCAGCTTAAGGCTTTGGTGGCAACGGCTTCCCTGGAGCTCGGCATCGACATCGGTGATGTCGATCTGGTCTGTCAGTTGGGTTCACCCCATTCGATTGCGGCCTTCCTGCAGCGCGTTGGCCGCTCCGGTCATAGTCTTGGCGCAATTCCCAAAGGCCGCTTATTTCCGTTATCGCGCGATGATCTGCTGGAGTGCACAGCCCTGTTGGCAGCCATTGCGAAAGACCAGCTTGACAGCATTCAAATTCCCGATCACCCTCTCGACGTACTGGCGCAGCAAATCGTTGCCGAAGTCGCCTGCAGGGAATGGCGTGAAGCGGAACTGTATCAAGCTATTACGAAAGCCTGGCCCTATCGTTCATTGACGCTGGGCCAGTATACGGCCGTTGTTAAAATGCTGAGCGACGGTTATCACACCCGGCGCGGACGGCGCAGTGCCTATTTGCACCGCGATGTCGTTCATGGCGTACTGCGGCCGCGAAAAGCTGCCCGTTTGACGGCTATCATGAACGGCGGCGTCATCCCCGATCAGTTCGATTATGATGTCATACTACAGCCAGAGAGCCTGTTTATCGGCACTTTAAACGAAGATTTCGCATTTGAGAGCCTGCCGGGCGATATTTTTCAGCTCGGCAACAGTTCCTACCGGATGCTCAAAATCGAACAGGGCAAGGTTTTTGTCGAGGATGCCCACGGCTTGCCGCCCAATATCCCGTTCTGGTTCGGCGAAGCGCCGGGCCGCAGCTATGAGCTGTCTGCCGCAGTATCGGAGCTGACAGCCACCATCGATCATCTGCTGGAACTGGGGGAAGATGAGGCCCGCCAGTTTATCTATAACGAGTTGGCTTTACCTGCCGCAGTGGCCGAACAGTTATTCAACTATCTGGCGACCGCCAAAGCCGCCTTAAAGGTGCTGCCCACGTTCAACAACATTGTTTTCGAACGTTTTTTCGATGAAACCGGCGATATGCATTTCGTCATCCACTCTGTTTACGGCTCACGCGTGAATAAGGCCTGGGGCCTGGCGCTGCGCAAACGCTTTTGCCGCCGTTTCAATTTCGAATTACAGGCCGCTGCCAATGAAAATAATATCGTCCTGTCTCTGGGGCCTACGCATAGCTTTCCGTTGATTGAGCCCGCAGGTTATCTTAAGGCGGAAACTGTTCAAACTGTCCTGACCCAGGCGCTGTTGGCAGCCCCGATGTTTCCGACGCGCTGGCGCTGGGTCGCCAATACCGCATTGGCCGTGCCTCGCAACCGAGCCGGCAAAAAAGTACCGGCGTATTTTCAAAGAAACGATGCCGAGGACTTGGTCGCCGTCATTTTTCCGGATCAGCTGGCGTGTTTCGAAAATATCGCCGGCGACAGGGAAGTGCCGGATCATCCGCTGGTTAATCAGACCCTATGGGACTGTCTTCATGAACTGATGGATATCGACGGTTTAAAGCAAGTGCTTGCCGGGATAGAAAACGGCAGCATCGCAATTATTACCCGCGACTTGACCAGCCCGTCGCCGATGGCTCAGGAAATCATCAGCGCGAAACCCTATGCCTTTCTCGATGATGCGCCGGCGGAAGAAAGGCGAACCCTGGCGATACAGCAGCGCCGTTTCGGGAGTCCAGAGGAAGCGGCTGAAATCGGCCGCCTGAATCCGGAAGCGATTGAGCGCGTACGTAATGAAGCCTGGCCTGAAATCCGGAATGATGATGAATTGCATGACGCTTTGGTCATTCTCGGCTTCATGACCAAGCAGGAAGCCGAGCGTGGTCCGTTATCAAAACAGCATCCGATTGTGCAAAGTGCATCAGACATGCTGGACACATTGCAGAACGACCAGAGGGCAAGCGTTTTGACCCTGGCGCATGGACAACGGCTCTGGGTCGCGGCCGAACGCCTGCATGAATTACAGGCATTGTTTCCGGACGCCAAATTGTCTCCTGTCATTGCCGCAGTACCGGCGGAAAAACCTTTACCTCTTGAAGACATTTTGCAGGAAATTATACGCAGCCGTATGGAGGGGCTCGGCCCTGTCACAGCAGAACAGCTCGCCGAACCCTTGGGGATCGCGACGTCAGAAATCGAGCCGGCCTTATTGGCTCTGGAACAGCAGGGCGCCTTGCTGCGGGGCCATTTTACGCCCGGTGCATCAGCTATCGAATGGTGTGAACGTGGCTTGTTGGCACGCATACACCGTTACACGTTAAAACAACTGCGCAGTGAAATAGAACCGGTAGCTCCGTCGGACTTTATGCGCTTTTTGTTCCTCTGGCATGGCTTGCATGATCCTGTAACCGGCGAAGCCGGACTGGCAAAGGTTTTGCAGCAGTTGGAAGGCTGCCATCTGCCCGCTTCCTGTTGGGAATCAGAGATATTGGCCAGGCGTGTAAAGCCCTATTTTGCTTCGGAACTGGATCAACTGTGCACTGCCGGCCGGTTTATCTGGTTAAGATTAAAACAGCCAGGCGAAAATAATCCGAAATCGGCCGGGAAAACCACGCCGATTGCGCTGATCTCGCGCGCCAATATCGATTACTGGCGGCATTTGTCACCCCTCCCCGATAAAGCCGCTATGGAATTGTCCGGCAACGCCCTGAAAGTTTATGCCGCGTTGAAAGAATGGGGCGCCAGTTTTTTTCAGGAGCTGATCAGCGAAACCGGCCTACTGAAAACTCAACTCGAAGAAGCGCTGGGCGAACTGGCCGCTTCCGGCCTGATTACCTCCGACAGCTTCCATGGTCTGCGCATGCTGGTGTTGCCGCAAAAAATCCTGCACCGGCGCAGCAAACGCTATCCCGCCCATGATCCTATGGCGGCTGCTGGCCGATGGTCATTATTACGTCCGTCCCGGGCCCTCTTTACAGACAGTTATGAACACGTCGAGCATATCGCCCGTACCTTACTGCTGCGCTACGGCGTGGTTTTTCGCAAGGTTCTCGAACGGGAAGAAGGCATCCCCAGCTGGCAGGAATTGCTTTATATCTTCCGCAGACTGGAAGCTCGCGGCAACATACGCGGCGGCCGCTTCGTACAAGGTTTTGCCGGGGAACAATTCGCCCTGCCCGAAGCACTCAGCCTGCTGAAAGACATCCGCAAAATTGCTAAAGAAGCCGAATTGACCGTGCTCAGCGCAGCCGACCCGTTAAATCTGACCGGCATTATCACCCCAGGGGACCGGATCGCTTCTTCATCAAGCCAGCGCCTGGTCTACCGTGAAGGCCTGCCGATGGCGCACGGTTCGGGCAGCAAGATCCATTATCTACAGACTTTCGATGCCGAACATCAATGGCAGTTGCGATGGGCGTTGATGGGGAAGTAAGTTTATTTCTACTTTGTCAGATTCAAAGTTGGACGCGGTAAGTTACTGCGTCCGCAGGGTTTCTCGTATGATTCAAAGACAGTGGAAGTATCAAAATGTTCGGGACGGGGTTACAAACCCAGTTCTGCTTGGAGAGTTATTGAAGATTAGGATGAACTTAAGGAATCCCAATAATACGGTATGTTATGTGTCCTGATTAGCAAGATACTTCAGCTATTCGCAGAAATCGTCTTACCGGCATGGATTGCCGGTATCCAGGCTACAGGGATGTAGACTCTATATGCCATCCTTGGCTTCTGGATTCCGGCAATCCATGCCGGAACGACGTTACCTTTGGATTTTGCGCCTTGGCTGAAGATTCTTGCTAATCAGGAACTTTAATCATTAAGGTGTCGAAGGCAGCAAGGTAACGCGCACCAAGACCCCGCTGCCGGGATTAGTAATAAGCGACATGTTCGAGGTGTTCAAGTCGCGCCTTCGGATTGAAGAAATAATTCACTTTAGAAGGGCCAGGGCCTCTTGACGCACTTTCTCAGCGGGAATGCGCTACACCAACCCTTGATCCATTTCTTTGGCCCTGTGCGCCGCTTCTTGAAACCAAAGTTGCTCGATCTCCGCCTCTGACAGCGTGTCGAGACTAGACAATAATTGCTCTGCCAATTGAGCCCGCTCCTGGGCAAAGGAGGGACAATGCTTCATGACGAATTGTTTCGAGATTCATACTCATATCACCACTTGTTCTAATGTTATGCTAAGGACCGCGTTGTTCACGTTAGTTAAACGAAGCCACAAAACCTGGATTGATGAAAAAATTATAAAACGGCTACAGGGCGGTGCGCCCCTCTGACGGCAATGTTAAGCCGATTATAAGCACGGGCCTATCCGAAGCCAAGGAATAAATTGTAAAAAAGGATTGCGTCTTACCGCGTTGCCGAAAAAAGAATAAAGTGATTATGAAAAACATGATCCCTTTGGTCCTCGCCGAGAATACGAGAACTATTAAAGTCCAAGGATAGTCAACGATTTTCTGCTGACCACATTGATGATTGCAGACTTTTGGAGTTATAAACGGTGTGAAAAAAAACCTGTCCACTTGGCTATTTTAGAATGATATGCAGTTGGTAAACGGGGGTAAAATCACAATTAATTGTCATTAAAGTCTTAAATATGGTAAACATACTGAAACTTTATAATCATTAGTTGGACGAAGCCGCTAACGCAGCAGAAAAAACCCTTACCGCTTAAACTCTAGTCGTACTCAAAACCGAGTGCGATACATTTGGAGTTTAACATGACTGCTACAGAACAAGCGCGATTTCAAGAATTATACACTCGTCA
>JAGXGJ010000004.1 GCA_024636875.1 Methylococcaceae bacterium
AAGCAGAAGCGAAAGCGGCTCACGACGTGGCACGCAATTGCGCAGCAAGTGCCGTATTTGGACAGCTTTGCGGATTTGGATCGCTTCGTCCGCGAGGAGTTGGCCCAGGCTGGATGCGCTTAGCTTGATGCGTATGGGTGCATACCCCTTCCCAATCATTGGCTTCATCCCAAAGGGATGTTTCCTTATTGCTTAGCAATCTCTAATATTCATGCTCCTCGCTGGTCTGAAAGGCATACCGCTATTTTCTTCGCTTTAGTAGTTTATACGCTGATACTTTTCATTTTTGCAGGCGATTTCGTATTCGACAGCTCGCTGAAGCAAGGTCCGAGTACGCCTCTCCTGTATAATAAATATTTCATTACTTCCGATAATGCCAAGATACCGGTTCGCAAATGGCTTCCCGACAACCATCGGGTCATGGCGGTCATTATCGCCTTGCACGGATTTCTGAAGGATTTCGGGATTGCCTCTTATGCTTATGATCAGTGCGGCTTCGGCAATGCGCCCCACCGGGGCTACTGGACAGAAATCAATATATCCACCCGTGATTTGACGGAATTTACCCAGCTGATTCGAAACCGGCATCCGGACGTTCCTCTCTTCTTGCTCGGCAAAAGCATTAGTGCTGCCGAGATCATCGTGGCCATGACCAGCGATAAGCCGCCGCCAGCCGATGGCGTTATTTTATCCGCGCCAGCGGTATGGGCGTGGGAATCCGTTCCCTGGTATCAAAAGGTCGGACTGTGGCTGGCCAATCACGCCGTTCCCTGGTTGCAGCTGACGGGCGCGAGCCTGCACCTCGTACCGACGGATAATATCAAAATGCTGCGAGAACTGAGCCACGATCCCCTGGTTCTTAAAAAATCAAGCATCCGCACCATTTACGGACTTGCCGACCTGATGAACCGGGCCTTTGAACATGCCAGGCAGTTAGACAAATTGACGCTGGTTTTTTACGGCGAACGCGATGAGATCGTTCCCAGGCGATCGGTATACCGCATGCTTAACTCGTTGCCCCCGGAGCGGGAGTGGCGTGTCGCTTTATACGAAAACGGCTACCACATGCTGCTGCGCGATTTGGAAGCCCAAAGATACTGGCGGGATATTGCCGCATGGATTAACAATCCTTCGCAAAAACTACCCTCCGGTGCCGATAAGCGGGCGGCGACGGTAAGATCGGAGGCTCGATTATTTTATTGTGTTAACGCTGCTGGAAAGTGGAAACATTCAGATATGATTTTTCAGCCCAATTTATGGCTTTGGCTCTTGCTTGTTTTAAAGTCTTTACATCATCTTTTTCGTAAAGTTTTTTCATATAGTGATGCATTTTTAACCTGTCTTTTGAAAATCTATAGGCATTAGAAAAACAAGCTGCCGCCCTGCTTACGTCGCCCTTTACCCCGAATACTTCGCCTAAATTTTCCCATGCTGCTGCACGATCTGGGGACAGGGTTAACGCTTTAGTTATTGCTTTTTGAGCCAAATCCAAATTACCTTGTTTTAAATAGGAAAAGCCCAGGTTATTTACGATTTCAATATCAGATTTGTCCAATTTATTGGCTTCTTCAAACATTTTTACCGCAGTATTAAAATCACCATTTTTAGATGACGCTAAACCTTTAGCGTTAATCGCCCTCGCCGCCTTCTTGTTACCTTTTGCAGGTCCAGGTAAGCCTTCTATTTGAAGTTTTGTTTGTTGTATTTCCGATTCGTGACTTAATCCACCATCATTCAAAGCATATTCAAGCATATGCATAACCATCATTTGTGGCGTATCTGCTGACGAAATATTTTTAGTTTTATCCGGCTCAAGCTCCACCTGTTTAGTTTGCTCCAGGTTTACGGGCGCTCGCTGCATTGTTTTTACTAATGACTGTTGCGACGGTGTCGATGCCGCCTCCGCTGGTGCTTCCACTGGTTTGTGCTGCTCCGATGAGGATCGGGTAGCATTAGCTTCTTGATCTACTTTGGCCACATCAATTCCTTTATTTTCGCTTATTCCGGCGTTTTCATTGTTCTGATAATCTTCACTTCCATGTCTTGTAAAAATGTATATACACAAGAAAACAAGCAGCGCCAAGACGACGCTGCCCACGACACGATTGTAATTATCGATAACCCCGGGATTATCAATCCCACAATACGGGCAAGTTTTCGCTTCTGTTGAAACCTCTTTTTTACATTCTTTGCAGTTAGTTAATGCCATGGGCTTCCCTTCATAAATAATTGCTGTTGGATTGCTCTAGAGCACCCTGCAATTGGCTATGTTGGCTAACTTTTAGCCAGTAAACATTGTGTATTGCCAAGTGTTATGACAGCGCTCTTGATAGAAAAAGAATATTAAACTGAAAACTATTCCAAAACGGCGCGGCCCCCGGGCTCTTGCTCATGTGATGGTGAGACTGTGGTGCATTAGCCCCAAGATGCCCACGACAATCAAATATACAGCTACGAAATAATTTAAAAACCTCGGTACCAGCAAAATTAATATACCTATTACGATTGCCAGTATGGGTTCGATTGCAAGGTTCATATACATATTCATCGTAGTTCTCCTTAAAGTAAGTTAAAAAAGTCTGGCGGCAAGATCGGACGTTATTTGTACAGTATCTCACATGGCCGCTGTCGGTGGCTATATAGGGTAGCTGGCCGACGTTCGCAATGGATGACTATTCAGAAGAACGGGATTCTTTTCAGCAACAAATATCGTTACTTCTGAGTTTTTGTCTCAAATAGTGTTCAAAAAACAGAGGTTTTCTGGACAGGTTGGCAGGATAGATCCGTCCAGCTTGAAAGACTGGCATTCTTGCTAGCCCGAAATATGCGTTTTTGTAATTAATGCGACAAAAGCAAAAATTCTTGACCTGTTGGTTGCTCATTTTGGGGGAGAACAAATTATCGTGGTTTAAATCCAAATTTTTACAAATTATCAGAGTTATAATTTATTTTCTTTTTCGTTGCCTAGACTTGGTGAGTATGTCCTGTTTCCTATGGCTTAAATTCGTACCTGCAATCCATGCGATTTTCATCGAATAACTATTGGGATTTTGTAGCCGTCATTGCGGGTATTTTGTTCACTCTGGCATTTGCTCCTTTTGATTATTCCTATCTGGCGTTGGCGGCGCTGAGCCTGCTGTTCGCTTCCTGGCAAAATATTTCACCCGGCCGGGCGCTGTTGAGAGGGTATTTATTTGGCTTGGGATCATTCGGCTTGGGGGTATCCTGGGTTTATATCAGTATTCATGATTTTGGCAGGGCCAATATAGCCAGTTCTGGCCTGCTAACCGGTATATTTGTTGGTTTTTGGGCCTTGTTTCCGGGCCTGGCAGGCTATCTTTCAGTAAAGATATTGCCAATAAACAGAGGGCTTATCTCAATGATGTCCATACCCGTCGTTTGGTTGTTAGTCGAATATTTCCGCGGCGATCTGGTGCTCAACGGCTTTCCCTGGCTGCAGATCGCCTACTCACAACTGGAAACGCCTTTGGCGGGCTATATTCCTGTAGTTGGTGTTTACGGCACGGGTTTTTTAGCGGCTTTGACCGCATCCATTATTCTATGTATTTTTCAAACCCGGAAATACTGGCTGTTGCTGACAATTGTTCTCGCCGTTATATGGACTACAGGCAGCATCTTGCAGGCGATAAAATGGACCCAAGCGATAGGCAATCCCATCCAGGTCTCATTGATTCAAGGCAATATCACGCAGGATCAAAAGTGGCTGCCGGAAAACCGAATCAATACCTTGCTGCACTATAAAAAAATGACCGAACAGCATTGGAATTCTGCTGTCATCGTTTGGCCTGAAACATCAATTCCGGCTTATTTATCCGAGGTAAACGAGTGGTTTTTATTGCCCTTAAGTGAAGCCGCCCGGCAGCATAATACGGATTTAATTGTCAGCCTCCCGGCACATGGAATTTCGGAGAAGGAAAAATATAATGCCGTTATGACGCTGGGTAAAGAAATGGCTATCTATCGAAAGAAGCATTTATTGCCTTTCGGCGAATATATGCCCTGGCAACCTGTGTCCGGATTTATATTAAACAGCCTGGCGATAAAATTGGGCAATTTCAAGTCTGGCGGTATCGATCAACCCTTGCTGAAAGCGGCAGGCTATCCCTTTATAACATCCATTTGTTATGAAGATGCCTTTGGCAATGAAGGCATTCGAGGTTTGCCGGATGCCGCCTACCTGGTTAATGTCACCAATGATGGCTGGTTCGGAGATTCAATAGAGCCTTATCAGCATCTGCAAATTGCCAGAATGCGGGCAGTGGAAACAGGACGTTTTTTATTGCGATCCACCAATACCGGAGCAACAGCGATTGTTGCGCCTGATGGCAAAATTATCAGTCAGGCGCCTTTATTTAAAGCTACAACGCTGAACGGAATGCTAACCCCGATGGGTGGAATGACACCTTATGCTCGATTGGGCGATACGCCGATTGTATATAGTATGCTGATATTACTTTTTGTTATGGTTGTTTTGGCTAGAAGGCAAAAGGTGAAAGGCTAAAAACAAACTGCACCTTTCACCTTTCACCTTTCACCTTGTCCCTTTATTTCATGCCGCCAGAAAACAAACGATAGGCCGGATTTTCTGTTTCTTCACGGTAGACAAAATCCAGCTCATCGAGACAATGTTGAAACGCCTGTTTTTCAGGTTCAGGTATTTGCACGCCCATCAACACTTTGCCAAATGCGGCTCCGTGATTGCGATAATGGAATAAGCTGATATTCCAGCGTCCGCCAAGGTGTGTCAAAAATTTTAATAATGCATCTGGCCGTTCAGTAAATTGAACGCTATAGACACACTCGCCGATTTCGCAGGGTGCATGTCCACCCACCATATAACGAATATGCTCTTTTGCCAGTTCGTTGGCGGTCATATCGGTCACCTGAAATCCTTGCGCCTGTAACTGCTTTATAATTGTCGCCCGGTCTGATTCGAGTCCATTGCTGGAGATGCCAACAAAAACCCGTGCAAGTTCTGCATCAAAATAGCGATAATTGAATTCGGTAATACTGCGCCCGCCCAGTAATTTACAAAACGCTAAAAAACTGCCCGGCATTTCAGGAATACTGACCGCCAATAAAATTTCCCGGTGTTCGCCGACTTGGGCACGCTCGGCTACATAGCGCAAGCGGTCGAAGTTGATATTGGCGCCGCTGTCTATCGCAATCAGAACTTGCCCCGTTATTTGCTCACGCTCTACATATTTCTTTAACCCGGCGATTGCCAAGGCGCCCGCCGGTTCGGCTATCGAACGGGTATCATCAAAAATATCCTTGATCGCTGCGCAGATTTCATCGGTATTAACGGTAATCACTTCATCAACATGGCTTTGCGCGATACGAAAAGGCTCTGCTCCGACCTGTTTAACGGCAACGCCATCGGCAAATAAACCGACTTGTTCAATGATGACACGGCTGTCTGCTTTCAGTGCGCGATTGAGACAATCGGCATCATCCGGCTCTACACCAATAATTTTTATGTCAGGGCGCACAAATTTTACATAGACTGCAATACCGGCAATTAACCCGCCACCGCCCACAGGTACAAAAATAGCGTTTAATTCGCCAGGATGCTGTCTGAGGATTTCCAGCGCAATCGTACCCTGTCCGGCAATGATATCAGGATCATCAAAGGGATGAATAAACACCCTGCCGTTTTGTATCGCCAATTCATTGGCATAGGCATAAGTCTCGCTGTAGGAATCGCCAAATAAAATAATATCGGCGCCCATCGCTTTAACGGATTTGACCTTGATTTCCGGGGTGGTGGCCGGCATCACGATCAGGGCTCTAATATTCAGCCTTTTTGCTGCCAAAGCCACTCCCTGTGCATGATTTCCAGCGGATGCGGCAATCACCCCTTTTGCTCTGGACGGCTCATCCAGCATCGACATTTTGTTATAAGCGCCGCGTAATTTAAACGAAAACACCGATTGCAAATCTTCCCGTTTTAAAAAAACCCGGTTTGCCAGCCGTTCCGACAGGTAGTGGGCGAAATCCAGCGGCGTCTCTATGGCAACGTCATAAACTTTGGCTCGTAAAATTTTTTCTATGTAGTTTTGGGGCATTTTTAAAAAAATCGGCTGAAGAATGTCTGATTCTGCGGTATTATCGCATACCATTTACTTTATTACGGTAGCTCATGATGACACAAGATGAATTAAAACAAAAAGTTGCTCAAGCCGCTTTACACTATATAAAAGATGTTGCCATTGTTGGCGTAGGTACGGGTTCTACGGTGAAACACTTCATCGATTTTTTGGCCGATTTTAAAGCGAATATTGACGGAGCCGTCTCCAGTTCTGAAATGAGTACCGCGCATTTAAAAAAGGCCGGCATTCCTGTGCTTGACCTGAACGCAGTCGGCACACTGGATGTTTATATCGATGGTGCCGACGAAGTGAGTCCTCACAAGCATTTGATTAAAGGCGGCGGCGGTGCATTGACACGCGAAAAAATTATCGCCGCAGCCAGCAAGAAGTTTATATGTATTGTCGATGAAACCAAATGCGTTGATGTCCTGGGCGCATTTCCTCTGCCGGTTGAAGTAATTCCGATGGCAAGAAGTTATGTTGCCAGAGAACTTGTTAAATTGGGCGGCCAGCCGGTATGGCGGGAAAATGTTATTACCGATAACCACAATGTGATTCTTGATGTTCATAACCTGGAAATTATGGAGCCGGTCAAGCTGGAACAAATTATCAATAATATTACCGGCGTGGTCACCGTTGGTATATTTGCCATGCGTCCTGCTGATGTGGTGTTAGTCGGCAAGGGCGATGAAGTAATTACACGGTAATCTGTCTTATTTTTCGGGGTGACTGACTGCCTGGCCGCCCCAACCCGTCAGGGCATTATAAATATTCATTTTTTAACTGAATATATTGCTGAGCGGAATATTCCAGAAATTCTTTTTCAGTTGCGGTCAAAGGTCTTGTCTGTTTGGCGGGCGAACCAACATATAAATAACCGCTTTCCAGCTTTTTCCCCGGCGTAACCAGCGCGCCGGCGCCTAACATCACATAATCTTCGAGAACGGCATCATCCATTATGATTGCACCTATACCGATTAAACAATAATCACCTACTGTACAGGCGTGCACTACGGCTCTATGACCAATAGTCACACCTTTGCCTATAATTAAAGGATGGCCTTCGGGTGAAAACCTGCCCGCATGAGACACATGCAGGACGGAACCATCCTGCACATTGGTGCCAGCACCGATTTTTATGCTTTCGACATCGCCTCTGACTACGGTTGCAGGCCAAATCGATACATCATCACCAAGGCTTACATCACCAATGACTACAGCGCTGTCATCAATATAAACCGAGTTGCCGATGTTGGGATGTTTGTTATTAAAGGTTCTAACGGACACAATAGACTTCCTGATTTTTTCATTAACTCAAAGGCAAACGGGATAGTGACATAAAATCAACGTTAAGCGCTAGTTAAAACTTAATTGGAGCAACTGGTAATGTTAGTTCAGGCGAACATAAAAAATTCAAAAGAGCCCCTTTTTCATCAGGAGATGATTTGGAGGAGGCCGTAAAAACCAGTTGATCATAGCTCGCGGCCTAATCCTTTCCCTGTGAAGAGGGAATTTTTTGACCTTCCAATTAGTCTACATTGCAACAAACTTCTGTTCTCTGTATCCTGCACACATGCAAATAAATCTCATCTCAGTAGGAAACCGTATGCCAGGCTGGGTGCAGCAGGGCTATGATGAATATGCCAAACGCCTGCCGCGTGAATGCGAATTGGCGCTTAAAGAAATTGTGCCGGGTAAACGCAGCAAAAACAGTGATATTGCTCGTATAGTCAAAGACGAAGGTGAACGCATGATAGCGGCTATCCCGCAGGGTGCGCACATTGTGACTTTGGATATACCCGGCAAGCCGTGGACTACGACCGAATTGGCACGGACGCTGCAGCGGTGGCTGGAAGGCGGTCAACATATTGCCTTGCTGCTCGGCGGACCGGAAGGTTTGGCGGATTGCGCCAAACAACTGGCGCGAGAATCATGGAGTTTGTCCAGGCTTACGTTTCCGCATCCACTGGTGCGTATTATTGTCGCAGAACAACTTTACCGCGCCTGGAGTATTCTTCATAACCACCCCTATCATCGCTAATGTCCGTACAAATTATTCTTGCCTCATCATCTCCACGTCGAAAAGAACTGCTGGATCAAATAAGAGTCAAGTTTAAAATTTATCCGGTTGATCTTGATGAAGCCCCATTGGCTAATGAAACGCCGTTGAATTACGTACAGCGTCTGGCTGCTGAAAAATCGGCGGCGTGTGTGGCTCAACTCGCTACTGATACACCTGTTTTAGCCGCAGATACGGCGGTTATTTTGGGCGGTGTGATTATGGGCAAACCTAAAAACGAAACTGAAGCTTTGGCCATGTTGACGCAGTTGTCAGGTAAAACCCATCAGGTTTATAGTGCGATTTCGCTTAGGGGGCGTGAGCACAATCAGGCAGTCAGTATTACCGACGTGACTTTCAGGCGCCTGACAAAAAAGGAAATAGTCGATTATTTGCATAGCGGGGAACCGCTTGGTAAAGCAGGCAGCTATGCCATTCAGGGCATGGGCAGCATTTTTGTGGAATCGATAAAAGGCAGTTTTTCCGGAGTCGTAGGTTTGCCCTTGTTTGAAACTGCGCAACTTTTAGCTAAACAAGGCATAAAGCTTTTCAAATGAGTGAAGAAATTTTAATTAATGTGACACCACCGGAAACACGCGTTGCAGTTATCGAAAATGGTGTGCTGCAGGAACTGATCATTGAACGCAGCCGCGAGCGAGGTTTAGTCGGTAATATTTATAAAGGTGAAGTATGCCGGGTTTTACCCGGTATGCAGGCGGCTTTTGTTGATATTGGCCTGCCCAAGGCTGCTTTCATTCATCTTTCTGATTTATGCGCCCGGGATTTGGAAAAAAAGGGCTCGGAAGTCATTGAACATTATCTGCAAGAAGGCCAGCATATTGTTGTGCAAGTGGCCAAAGACCCGCTGGGAAGCAAAGGCGCACGCCTGACTACAGAAATATCCATTCCATCGCGTTATCAGGTGTATATGCCTTATTCAAATAATTCGGGTGTATCTCAACGCATTGAATGCGAAGCCGAACGCGCTCGATTAAGAGCCTGTCTTGACGCCTTCAGAGAAGCGAATAATTGCGGCGGTTTTATCGCAAGAACAGCAGCCGAATGTGTTGAAGAATCCATTCTGATTGCCGATATGACGTTTTTGTTGAAATTGTGGGAGTCAATAGTAGACAAAATTGCCAACGCCGAGCCTAAACAGTTTATTCATAAGGATTTACCGCTGAGTATCAGAACTTTAAGGGATTTATATAAAGAAGGCATCGACAGAGTACGTGTGGACTCCAAAGAGACCTATCATCGATTGCTTGAATTTGCCGAAGTTTTTGTACCGGAAATAGTACCGGTCATCGAACATTACACGGGGGAATGTCCGGTATTTGATATTTTCAGTGTCGAAGATGAAATTAAAAAAGCCCTGGACCGTAAAGTCAAATTAAAATCCGGCGGCTATTTGATATTTGATCAGACCGAAGCGATGACTACCGTAGATGTGAATACCGGCGGTTATGTTGGCGGACGTAATCTGGAAGAGACTATATTCAAAACCAATCTTGAGGCGGCGCAAACGATTGTCCGTCAGCTTAGGCTCCGCAATCTGGGGGGTATCATTATTATCGATTTTATCGACATGCAAGGTGAAGAACATAAAAAACAGGTATTGCAGGCGCTTGAACGCAATTTGGAAAAAGACCGTGCGAAAACCAAAATTACTGAAGTATCTGTACTGGGTTTAGTGGAAATGACCCGGAAAAGAACCCGTGAAAGTCTGCAACATATACTCTGTGAACCTTGCAGCGCCTGTGGCGGCCGCGGCGTTTTAAAAACGGCAGAATCCATGTGTCTGGAAATATTTCGGGAGATTATTCGTGAAGTGAGACTGTACAAGGTCAAGACGCTGCTGGTTCTGGCCTCCAATGAGGTGGTGGAAATGCTGCTTGATGAGGAAGCCGATATGCTGGCTGAATTAGAGATATTTCTGGGGGTGCAGATCAAATTCAGGGCAGAGGCAGAATATAATCAGGAACAGTATGATGTGGTACTGCTTTAAGGCACAAGGCACACTGCGAAAAATATCATATTTTTGCCTTTAGCTTTTAACTTTTTCTCATGATTCACCACATCAAGCGGGCAACGCTACATCTTATTTTCTGGTCTCTGATAGCATCGGCAATCAGCTTGACGGGTGTGCGCCTAGTATTGATGGGGATAGATCATTATAAAGCCGATTTATCGGCAAGCATTAGTGAACTCTTGGGTGTGCCGGTAAAAATAGGCCGCTTACGCGCAAAAATGCGTGGGTTTGATCCTGAACTGGTGCTAAGGGATATCAAGATATTATCAGCTATTCCGAATAAAAAGCCTGTAATTGAACTTGAAGAGATACGCATGGGTATCAATTTGCTCGATATGCTGGTCAGCAGGGATCGGTTAGCATCGGCGTGGGTTACGCTGGTCGGTGCCAGTCTGTCAGTAAAACGCAAAGAGGATGGAAGTTTTGCCATTGTAGGCTTGAAAGCAAGCGATGAGCAGCCTCTGTGGCTGTTGCAGGGTAAAAAATACGAATTGTTACGAAGTGAAGTCACCTGGCAGGATGAAAAGAATAATA
This sequence comes from Methylococcaceae bacterium, assembly GCA_024636875.1. Classification (GTDB taxonomy): domain Bacteria; phylum Pseudomonadota; class Gammaproteobacteria; order Methylococcales; family Methylomonadaceae; genus JAGXGJ01. The sequence continues at coordinate 10,739 of JAGXGJ010000004.1, forward strand.
GCAGGCCGCTGAAATTTGAATCCGTCGATTTGGCGATTATGAATAACGGTAAGCTGCATCGATTGAATGTAATCACGAATTTACCGAAAAAATTTGGCGATACCTTGATTGTATCCATGAATCTTACCGGCGATATGTTTAACCCTTCGGCTGTTGATGGCTCTATTTTTATTGATGGCAAAAATCTTAACCTGGCTGAATGGATAACCATTGATTTGCCGGCTTCGACGAGCATTCACTCAGGTGTCGGCGATGTCATGGTCTGGAGTGAGTTAAAACAGTCGCAGCCGGTTTCAATTACAGGCGATGTGCAACTGCATCAGTTGCAACTGAGTCGAGCAGATAAGGGCGCATTTCCCGTCAAGCAGCTCGACACACAGTTTCGCTGGACACGGAATGAAAGTCAGTGGCAATTGGATGTACCCCGATTTTTACTGGAAACAGAACATAAGAAATGGCCTGACGCCGTATTCAACGTTGCCGTCAATCGCACTCAAGATAATCTGTTGCATAACTTTGGCTTGTTTATCGAGCAAGTGGATGTAGAGGAAGCCTCCAGACTATTACAGTTTTTTGACCTGCTCCCTGAGGAACAGACTAAATTATTGGCTCAGGCTCAATTGAAAGGTTCACTGGAACAGCTGTCCTGTTTTGCCGACCTGGATCAAAATCGCTTTGCTGTAAATGGAAAATTGTCCAACATCAACGTTGCTCCACTAAATGCTTTCCCCGGTATAGACAATTTGACCGGCCAATTAAGAGGCAGCGATCAACTGGGCGTTATTCACCTGGCAACTCAAGACGCACGAATGACATCTAAAGGGTTGTTTCGTAACTCGCTGAAAATAAAGAAATTAAATGGCACGATAGCTTGGCGGCAAACGCCGGAAGACTGGACGCTATCAAGTTCCATGATTGAGCTGGACTCGCCTGATATTCAGACTAAAAACAGACTGCTGATAGCGATTCCAAAAACGGATGGTCAAACCTTTATGGATCTGCAAACTGAATTTGTCGGCAATGATATCAGCAAAGCCACGCAATATTTACCAATCGGTATTATGGATAAGCCGATTGTGGATTGGCTGGATCACGCCTTCATCCGTGGACGAGTTCCAAAGGGCGGCCTGTTGTTCTACGGAAATTTAGGCGATTTCCCGTTTGCAGACGGACAGGGCGTTTTTGAAACGTTGTTTGATGTGGATCAACTGGAGCTTTCGTATCATTCTGAATGGCCTCATTTAACAGATCTTGGCGGAAAGGCTTTATTTTTACAGAATGGCTTGCAAATCGATATAGACAAAGGCGAAAGCAACAAGGTAAAAATTGATCAGGCCAAAGTCACGATACCCGCTTTAGGTGAAAGTGAACATTTGCTGGTTCAGGGCAAGCTTAAAACGGGCATATTGAACGGATTGGAGTTTTTGCAGCAGACGCCGCTTCATGCTTCTGTAGATACCTTCTTAGGCGCTGTAGAACCACAAGGAGACACTTCGGTGACGCTGGATTTAAAGCTCCCGTTAGCTGACAACGGCACAGCTAAAGTCAATGGCGCGGCGCAGTTGAACAAGGCCAGGCTAGCATTGAAAACACCGGCTCTATTGGTGAATAAAATTGACGGCCAGTTAAAATTTAATGAGCTGGGTGTATACAGTGACACTATTAATGCAACAGCTTTAGGTCAGCCTATCAGGATTAATGTCAACAGCTCAGATAGCCAGACCACTGTCAACATAGAGGGACGCGCGAGTGTCAGCGATTTACAAAAGCAGTTTAAAATACCCGAATGGCAGATCGCCGAAGGTACGGCCGATTTTCGGTTAAAGTTGCAACTTCCCTATAACGACAGCTCACCGGAACTGCTTTTGCAGTCGAATCTGGCGGGCGTAGCTTTGAATTTACCGGGCGCATTGGCCAAAACCCGTGAGCAGCAAAGGCCTTTATCCTTAACGTTTAATTTAACGGACAAGGCTTTATTGCCGATTGGCTTAAATTACGATAATCAATTGAAGGCTGCGATCAAACTAAATATCAATCAACAGTATATTGAGTCAGCTAACGTTTTGGTAGGTTCAGGCAACGTCTCTCAGCCACAGGAAGCCGGAATAAGGCTTGAGATCAATCGTGACCGCCTGGCTCTGCAAGAGTGGTTAGGCTTAACTTCATCACTCGCTCAAGACAAGAACAGTAAAACAAAAACAGGCGCGGTAGATAATCTCAGGGAAATAAAGATCCACAGTGGGCACGGGTTATGGAAAAAGACTGACCTGGGATTTATTGATCTGGTGTTGAAACCTGAAGGTGAATATTGGGCAGGGACTATCAACAGCGCACTGGCCAAGGGCAAGCTCAAGATCCCTGTTGATTTTAAAGGCAACGACAGCATCAATCTGGCTATGGATATGTTGAATCTTTCGCTGTTAAGACGCATAGCCCTGGACGATATAAAGAACCCGGATAAAGCCGTCCAGCGCAATGTAAATGGCAGCATTGGTGATCTTGCCCCAAACTACATTGTGCCGCAATCTATTCCCTTATTGACTATCACTGGCGATAAAACGCTATGGGAGTCGGTTGATCTTGGCAAGATTAGCCTGGAAACTGAACGAATACCTAATGGCATTGCTTTTAAACGCATGGTACTGACAGGAGACGATCAAACATTCACCTTATCAGGCGACTGGAAAGTCAATGGTAATAAATCTCTAACGCACATGCAAGGTAAACTGATAATGCCCCGCGCCGACCGTTTTCTTTCCAAGTTGAGTATTACCAAGGATTTTGCAGAAACCAGCGGCGTCATTGATTTTACCGCTGGGTGGAATGCCGCACCCTATCAGGTATCCCTGGCAGATGTGCAAGGCCAGATAGATGTTAATTTTAAAAATGGTCGTATTTTAAGTGTCGAACCCGGATTTGGCCGCATACTGGGTATATTGGCAATGGCTCAATGGCTAAAACGTTTTCAGCTTGATTTTAGTGATGTGTTTGAGGAAGGTATGACATTCACTACAATAAAAGGGCATTTTGATTTATTAAATGGCAAGGCGGCTACTAAAGACCTTGTAGTTGATGCAGTTCCCGCCAAAATCAGTCTCACCGGGGATACTGATTTGATCAATCAAACAGTTGATTATGTTGTCAATGTAGTACCAAAAAGTGCTGATGCCGTGCCTATTGCTGGTACAATTATGGGAAAATTAGCCGCTTTAATTGGAAGAACTTTAACAGGCAAAAATCAGGAAGGGTTTTTCTTTGGTTCGCAGTATCTGGTTAAGGGAGTGTGGAGGGATGCACAGATTATTCCACTGCATGAAAACGATGGGTTGTTGCAGAAAACCTGGAATGGATTCACCGACTTTTCATGGCTGGGGCAAAGTAAAGAACAATAAAGAGAAACAACATGAGTAAATGCGCAGCCATACAAATGGCATCAAGTCCAATTATCAGTTCCAACTTGCTGGAAGCAGAAAAGCTTATCGCGGAAGCTGCCAAAGCGGGAGCAAAACTGGTAGCATTGCCGGAAAACTTTGCTTTAATGGGCGATCATGAATCAGATAAGCTGAAAGCGAAGGAAGTCGATGGCTCAGGACCTATACAAAACTTTTTGGCTACAGTTGCCAAAAAGTACGCCGTATGGGTAGTCGGAGGAACCATCCCTATGGTTGCTGATGACAATAATAAAGCACGGGCAGCTTGTCTGGTTTATAACGATAAAGGCGAGCGAGTCGGACGCTACGACAAGATACATCTGTTTGATGTTAACGTTCCGGGCACCAATGAAGTCTATCGTGAATCAGACTCCATTGAGCCGGGTACTAAATCGGAGGTTGTTGATACGCCTTTTGGCAGGCTGGGCATCGCTGTTTGCTACGATCTGAGGTTTCCCGAGTTTTTTCGCGAAATGAGCAAGAAAGACGTGGACATACTGGTGGTGCCTTCGGCATTCACCGCCGAAACAGGCGCGGCTCACTGGGAATTATTACTGCGCGCGCGAGCCGTGGAAAACCTGTGCTATGTAATAGCCCCGAATCAGGGCGGTTTTCATCTAAATGGCCGTAAAACCTTTGGTCATAGCATGATTATCGATCCCTGGGGCGTAGTGCTGGATTGCTATAAAACGGGCGGCGGCTATGTCTTGGCTGAAATAGATCGTGAACGGCTGGAAAAAGTGCGGGGGGTATTTCCGGTTTTAAACCATAGGCGTTTTTTTTGTGAATAATACCCTGCTCAACGCTAAAGTTTTATTACTGTCCTTGGGCCTGATTTCATGCGGAACCTCAGAAGACAGCCGTTACCGGGATACTACACTGCTGGAGCGCCCTCCCGCACTGTCTGTCAATAAGCAAGCAGGGCAACAAGGTACGACTGATAGCAGTTCGATTCCAAAAAAACGGGAAGAGCCGGGTTTGGGATCAGATGTTTATATGACTACAACAACGCCGCCGCAGCTTAAAATCAAACAGCCTTTTGATAAAGCCTGGAACACATTAAACCAGGCATTAAAACTAAGTGATATCAAAATAACCGACCGCGAGCGTAATAAAGGCCATCTCTATGTTAGCTATGATTCGAGAAATATGTTTGAAAAAGCGACTGCTTTTCTAAGGGATGGGCCTAAAGAAATCAATTATCTGTTATTGGTAAAAGAAGAGGGAACTGAAACAACGATAAGCGGGACGATGACGAATACAAGCGATCAAAGCGGTTCATATAGTAATCAGGACGGCAATTACGACAAACCTGTCGATACTTCACAAGAACTGTTAGAAACATTATATAAAACCATTCGCGATGATTTGATTGACGAATAATTAAGATGCAAGGTGAAAGGCCAATAAAGCCTACCCTTTTGCCTTGAACCTTGAACCTTGAACCTTGAACCTTGAACCTTTATTTTGATGTAGTGATGGAATTATTAAACCTTGCAAGACAAGCTATCCTGATGCCTGCAGGCATACAGGATGGCGATATTGAAAAAATCATGAACCGGTTGCTCAGCTCTTCAGTTGATGCAGCGGATATTTATTTTCAGTCCAGTCATACTGAATCCTGGGTAATGGAAGGCGGCATCATTAAAGAAGGCAGCCATAATATCGAACAGGGCGCCGGCGTGCGGGCCGTATCAGGCGAAAAAACAGGCTTTGCCTATAGCGACCGGATTGAGCTGCCGGTATTACTGGAAGCGGCCAATAATGTTAAAGCCATTGTCCGTCAGGGACAAAACGCTCAGGTTGGACTGGTGAAAGCTGCAAACTGGCCGCTGTATTATCCCGTTATTAATCCCTTAAAATCTCTGACCGATCAGCAGAAAATTGATTTGTTACGCCAGGTTGAAAGCGAAACACGACAACTTGACAGGCGCATTGAAGAAGTGATTGTTAGTCTGACTGGTGCACATGAAAGTATTCTGGTGGCCAATCAGGACGGCTCGCTTGCTGCTGACGTCCGGCCTTTGGTGCGAATGAACGTAACCGTCATCGTCAAAGACAATAGCCGCCGCGAGCAGGGCAGCATGGGCGGTGGCGGGCGTAGTGATTACAGCTATTTTATAGAGCAGGACCGGGCCCTGGAATACGGCAAGGAAGCGGTAAGACAGGCGCTGGTTAATCTGGAAGCGGATGAAGCTCCTGCCGGCAATATGACGGTAGTGCTGGGGCCGGGCTGGCCGGGTATTTTACTGCATGAAGCGATCGGGCACGGACTGGAAGGCGATTTTAACCGCAAGGGCACGTCCGCCTTCAGCGGCCGCGTCGGTGAGCGGGTTGCCTCCGGTTTATGCACCGTGGTCGATGACGGCACCTTGCCAGGGCGGCGCGGCTCGTTGAGCATTGACGATGAAGGCACGCCGGCGGAAAAAACCGTATTGATCGAAAACGGTATTCTTAAAGGCTACATGCAGGATAAACTCAATGCGCGCTTAATGGGCGTTAAACCCACCGGCAACGGCAGGCGCGAGTCCTATGCAAATTTGCCGATGCCGCGCATGACCAATACCTATATGTTGGCCGGATCCCATAATCCCGAAGAAATCATAAAATCGGTAAAAAAAGGCCTGTATGCCAAGAACTTTGCCGGTGGACAGGTTGATATCACCTCGGGTAAATTTGTCTTTTCCGCCAGCGAAGCCTATCTGATAGAAAACGGGAAGATAACCCGTGCCGTCAAGGGTGCAACCCTTATAGGCAACGGCCCCGATGTTTTGAGCAAAGTATCTATGGTCGGTACCGATCTGGAACTGGATAGCGGTGTCGGCACTTGCGGCAAAGACGGACAAAGCGTGCCGGTCGGCGTCGGCCAGCCGACACTGAAGATTGATGGGCTGACCGTTGGCGGGACCAGTGTTTAGGCGGGATGCATGTCGAAGTTGGAAAGCATAAAGGCTGATCTTTCTCTCCATGAAAAGATACTTTTTAAGGAATTAATCGATGTTTAATACCATTATTATGTTTTAATCACGGTCGTTTTTGTGGCGCTGATCAGTTATTTCGCCTGGGATTCCTATCAGGAATTTAAGAGTCACGGATCAAAATAATGAGTCATCTCTTTCTGCAGATAGAACCGTGAAAATTAAATATTTTGAAGATACCGATACAGCATTGCTGGAGTTTTCAGACCATCCGGTTTTCGAGACTAAAGAAATTAACGAAAATATTTATCTGGACTTGGATGAAGAGGGAAATTTGATTGGAATGACCATTGAACATGCATTGTCGCTAGCAAATATTAATGAAGTTTCATTTCAGCAGATAAACCGTCAAGTAGCCTAATAAAGCAGATTAAGAGAACGCAGTGCAAAATCAGCAAGAAATAAAACGTTTAGAAAATACCATTCAGGATTTATTGGACGAGGCAAAAAAACAGGGTGCCAGTGCGGCCGAAGCCGGTTTGAGTCAGGAAAATGGCTTATCTGTAACAGCGCGTCTTGGAGATGTTGAAACCATAGAGCATCATTGTGACCAGGGCTTGGGGATAACGGTCTATTTTGGCCAGCGTAAAGGCTCTGCCAGCACCACGGATTTTTCTCAGGAATCCCTTAAGGAAACAGTTAGTGCCGCTTGCAGTATTGCCCGCTATACCAGTGAAGACAGTTTTGCCGGGTTGCCTGAAAAAGAACTGTTGGCGACCGAATTCCCTGACCTTGAACTTAATCACCCGTGGTCTATCAGCACTGATGAAGCGATTGCTCTTGCCATTGAATGCGAAGATGCTGCTCGCTCTTATCATGCCGAGATCAGCAATTCTGAAGGCGCTTCGGTAAATACGCATCAAGGTATTCGGGTTATGGGCAATAGCCTGGGGTTTCTTCATGGCTATGCGTCAACACGTCACTCCCTAAGTTGTTCAGTCCTGGCGCAGCGTGGCGACAGTATGCAGCGCGATTACTGGTACACTGTGTCAAGAAATAGCGCTGCGTTAGAGCCTCCTGTCGAAGTAGGTAAAAAAGCCGCAGAACGAGCCCTTCGTCGTTTGGAGGGACGCAGTTTAAGCACAAGACAATGCCCCGTGTTGTATAGCGCAGAAACGGCGTCAGGTTTGCTGGGTTCGTTGATAGGCGCCATCAGCGGCGGCAATCTATATCGCAAGTCATCATTTTTACTGGGCGCCCTTGATACCCAAATTTTTCCCGAATTTATTCATATCCACGAGCAGCCTTATTTAAGAGGCGCTTTGGGCAGCGCTGCCTATGACGGTGAAGGTGTAGCCACTAAAACACGCGATATTGTCAGCGACGGCATTCTGCGCAGTTATGTGTTAAGCACTTATTCCGCCCGTAAACTGAGCCTGCACAGCACAGGTAATGCAGGCGGCGTACATAATTTAACCATAACGCCAGGGACGTTTGATTATCAGGAAATGCTCAAACAAATCAATACCGGTTTGCTGGTTACCGAATTAATGGGGCAAGGTGTCAATATGGTGAACGGCGATTATTCACGTGGCGCGGCGGGGTTCTGGGTGGAAAATGGCGAAATACAATATCCGGTTGAAGAAATCACGATAGCAGGTAACCTGAAAGATATGTTTAAAAACATCATTGCCGTGGGCAATGATGTTGATTATCGGGGCAATATCCGGACGGGCTCCATACTGATTGAGCGGATGTCGATTGCCGGAGAATAAGTCAAAGTCTTGAAAGGGGGCGACTTGTAACAAGCCCTTTATGTGTGCGTTGGTATTTTATAGGTAAATATGCGAACTTCTGCTTTCGGCCATGATGTCCAGTAACGAATTATGTAGAGTCGAGAACTAGAAGCCACGAGCCACTTGATCTGCTGGGTATTTTGCTGCACATAATATTCGCCTTCTGAAAGTCTATTACCATCAGAAATCAACGTCGCCGCCTTCGTTTTAAGTAAGCGCTTGTTTGGGTTGAAATGTTAAAAATATCGCCAATATTCTCATGATAATGATTTTTTTATTCCGAGGGGTGGGCATATTGAAAGCCGTTTGTAGTTTTATATTGATGTACACGTAAGTTGGAGTTTTGAAATGATTGAGCTGAAAAAGAGTATGGATTTTGCCGGTCCTGAAGGTCCGGTGGTGTTGGTGATTATGGATGGGATCGGAATTGGTAAAAATCCGGAAAGCGATTTTGTGCAGCAGTCAAGGACTCCAAATCTGGACTGGCTGAAAGAGAACGCCTTGTATACGGAGTTGCGGGCGCATGGCGTTGCAGTGGGGCTGCCGGATGACGGGGATATGGGCAATTCGGAAGTGGGCCATAATGCCATGGGCTGCGGCCGGGTTTTTGCGCAGGGCGCGTCTTTGGTTGGCAAGGCGATTGCCTCGGGCGCGATGTATGCTGCCGGTTCGGTATGGCGGGAGCTCATAGCCAATGTGAATGACAAATCGTCGACCTTGCACTTTATCGGGCTGTTTTCGGATGGCAATGTGCACTCCAATCTGAATCATTTGGACTCGATGTTACGGAAAGCGAAGGAGCAGGGTGTCAGGAAGGCGCGGGTTCATGCCTTGATTGACGGGCGCGATGTGCCGCCGACGTCGGCGCTGGAATATGTTGAGCGCTTCGATGCCTTCCTGAAAGAAATCAATGCGGATAGCGCGGTCGATTATTGCGTGGCGTCAGGCGGCGGGCGCATGAATATTACGATGGATCGTTATAATGCCAATTGGGACATGGTGAAGCGTGGCTGGGCGACGCATGTGAAAGCGGAGGGTAGGATGTTTGCTTCGATGAAAGAAGCGGTGGAAACCTTCCGCAATGAAAACCCGGGCATTCTGGATCAGGATCTGCCCGCGTTTATTATTGAGCGTGGAGGGGTACCAGTGGGCCCGATTGTGGATGGCGACAGCGTCATCTTCTTTAACTTCCGCGGCGATCGATCGTTGGAAATTACCAAGGCATTTGAAGCGGATGAGCTGAAGGAATTTGATCGAGGCCCGAAGCCGGATGTGCTGTTTGCGGGCATGATGCAGTATGACGGCGACCTTGGAGTACCGGCGCGGTATCTGGTAACGCCGCCGGCGATCGATCGTACGATGAGCGAATATCTCTCGAATGCGGGTGTAAAACAGCTGGTTATTTCGGAAACGCAGAAATACGGCCACGTCACCTATTTCTTCAACGGCAATAATTCGGGCAGGTTTCCGACCGAGACCTGGAAAGAAATTCCGTCGGATGTATGTCCGTTCGAGGATGCGCCGCGGATGAAAGCGGATGAAATTACCGATGCCGTGGTGAAGGCGATTGAGAGCGGGGAATATAAGTTTATTAGGCTGAATTTCCCGAATGGCGACATGGTTGGCCATACCGGCGATGTGAACGCGGTAAAATTGGCTGTCGAAGCCGTGGATGAATGCGTGGGCAGGATCATGGAGGCGCTGAAAAAGACTCACGGAATCCTGGTGTGCTCGGCCGATCACGGCAATGCGGATGACATGTGCGAACTGGATAAAAAGTCCGGTGCGCTGGTGCTGGATGGGCAGGGCAAGTGTAAACCGAAGACGGCTCATTCGTTGAATCCGGTGCCCGGGATTGTATACGATTCGTCGGGGGTGGCCAACGTCCGTTTGGCGGATGTGCCGGCGGCTGGTATTGCAAATCTGGCGGCGACGTGTATCACGCTGTTGGGCTTTGTACCGCCTGAAGATTATGCCGCGAGTCTAGTGGAAGTTGGGTAAGCCTGCTGGTGGGTAGCGGCTTTGTACGCCGCTCCGATACTTTTGAAGGCAGCGTCTCGGAAGGAAAAATCCTGGAACGGGTCCGGGCAGACGGCTCCCGGCTTTCCCAGTCCGGCGTATATTGTTTGCGGAGCGACACCACCGACGGGATAGAGAGCAACTGTGGCGCTCTACATCAAGCTCACCGACATAATCTGATTTCGGGCAAAGTCTTTTATTCACATTACCTAACGATTAATATCGGACATAAAAAAGGCAGCTCCTGGCTGCCTTTTAAAGCTGCATAAAATAAAAACCTGATTAAAGTTTTTCTTTAATACGAGCAGCTTTACCGGTCAGGTCACGCAAGTAGTACAACTTGGCACGACGTACATCACCGCGGCGCTTGACAGCAATCTCGCTGATCATAGGGCTATGAGTCTGAAAAACACGCTCAACGCCAGTGCCGTGTGAAATTTTTCTTACGGTGAATGCAGAATTTAAGCCGCGATTGCGTTTTGCAATCACAATGCCTTCAAAAGCCTGAATTCTTTCACGTTCGCCTTCTTTTACTTTAACCTGTACAACAACCGTATCGCCTGGATTAAATTCAGGAATCTGTCTTAGCTGTTCTTTTTCCAATACATCAATAATATTGCTCATTACCACACCCTATTCAACTTCACTTTTAAATTGTTGCAGCAGATATTCCTGTTCTGCACTTAACTTCTTTTTTTTTAGTAAATCAGGCCGCCTTTGCCACGTTCTGCCCAACGCCTGTTTCATGCGCCAGCGGTCTATACTTGCATGATTGCCGCTTAATAATACGTCCGGTACTGAACAACCTTCAATTTGCTCAGGTCTGGTGAAATGCGGATAATCCAGCAAGTCATCCGTATGAGAGTCCTGCCGGGCCGAATCTTCATCGCCAAGAACCCCCGGCAACAAGCGCGTTACCGCATCAATGACTATCAATGCGGCGAGTTCGCCACCACTGATAACATAGTCACCGACAGACCATTCATCGTCGCAATCCATCTCAACAAAGCGTTCATCAACACCTTCATAACGCCCTGCAACTAATATCAATTGCGATACGCCAGTCACTTCCGATAAAAGGGACTGGGTGATGGGTTTGCCCTGCGGACTCAAATAAACCACTTTTGCGGTTTTGCTCCCTGCCTGTTTTGCGTCATTGACTGCCTCGTGCAAGGGCTGGTATTTCATTACCATTCCAGGGCCGCCGCCATAGGGACGATCATCAACTGTTTTGTGTTTGTCGCGCGTATAATCCCTGGGATTCCATACTGACACGCTCACTATTTTCCGATCGATGGCCCTGCCTGTTACGCCGTAACTTGCAGCTGCTGTCACCATTTCGGGAAATAATGTTACAACGTCAAAACGCATAATGAATAATTAAAATTCAGGATCCCAATCGACAATAATTTTGCCGGCATCCATATCAATATTCATAATTGTCTGTTTCTGTAGAAACGGAATTACCCGTTCACGCTCTCCCTTGACAATCAGGACATCATTTGCGCCGGTTTCCAGCAGACTGTCAACCACACCTAACTGGACACCCAGAGTGGTTTCAACATGTAAACCAATCAAATCAGACCAGTAATATTCGCCTTCTGCGGCTTTCGGCAACTGCTCAGGCATTATGAAAATATCCCAACCCATCAGGCCGGCTGCCTGATTCCTGTCATCGATACTATCAAGTTGAGCGACTACCGCCTTGCCTTGAAGATGGCCGTCAATAACAGTGACCACTCTGGTTTCACTGTCTTTCTTCAGCAACCAGGGAGAATAATTCAGGATATTCCCTCGGGGATCAGTAAAGGAAAATACTTTAATCCAGCCTTTTACGCCAAAAACGCCGGAGATTTTTCCAATATTGATATGCTGTTGTTTTGACAATAGTTTATCAAGCTGCTTTCAAGGCGTCTTTAATCAATTTTGAAACGCGCTCGGAAGGCTGTGCGCCATTGGATTTCCAATATTCAATACGATCATTATCCAAACGTAATTTTTCTTCATTGCCACGCGCCAATGGATTAAAAAAGCCGACACGTTCTATATAGCGACCGTCACGACCGCTTCTGCTATCTGTTACAACAACGTGGTAAAAAGGGCGATTCTTCGCGCCGCCTCTTGAAAGACGAATGGTTACCATCTAATTTCCTCAAAAATACATTTAGTCATTGTTAATCGGCCTATTTTACGCGATTTTTACTATAAGTGAAGAACAAATTAAGAATAAATCACTTGATAGCTTCTATTTATTGCATAAGTGCTTGTTAAAACGTAAAAAACTTACCTTTTCATACTGCGCACATTGCTTTTTATACCACGCATCATATTAGCCATGTTGCCTGTCTTGAACTTTTTCATCATTTTTTGCATCATCAAAAATTGCTTTAGCATACGATTAACATCATGCAACTCCTGACCGCAGCCCATGGCAATCCGCTTTTTGCGATTCCCTTTAATCAAGTCCGGGAAGCGTCTTTCCTGCAGCGTCATTGAATTTATCACAGCAATTTGCCGCGCAAGCATCTTGTCATTGACTTTGTTTTTCATTTCAGAAGGAACTGCATTCATGCCGGGCAGTTTATCCAGCATGGAGTTAACCCCGCCCATACGTTGCATTTCCTGCAATTGTTCACGAAAATCCTCGAGATCAAAACCCTTGCCCTTCTGGATTTTTTTGACCAGTTTATCGGCCTTTTCCTTGTCGACTTTCTGCTCAATCTCTTCAATTAAACCCAACACATCGCCCATTCCCAATATGCGGGATGCTATACGGTCGGGATAAAATGGTTCCAGGGCATCTGTCTTTTCGCCGACACCAATGAACTTGATGGGCTTGCCGGTAATATGGCGAATAGACAGCGCTGCACCGCCACGAGCATCGCCGTCGGCTTTGGTCAGGATAACACCCGTCAACGGCAGGGCGTCATTAAATGCTTTGGCAGTAATGGCGGCATCTTGCCCCGTCATGCTATCAACAACAAATAATGTCTCGACCGGATTGATTGCAGCATGCAATGCTTTAATCTCGTCCATCATTTCATCATCAACGTGCAAACGGCCGGCAGTATCGATAATGATGACATCAAGAAACTTTTTCCTAGCGGCTTCTATCGCATTTTTGGCAATATCAACCGGTTGTTGTGTCAAATCGCTGTCAAAAAAATCCAGATTAAGTTCATTCGCCAACATCTGCAACTGCTTGATAGCAGCAGGCCGATACACGTCAGCGCTGACCACGCCAACTTTCTTCTTTTGGTTTTCTTGCAGCCAGCGGCCCAATTTAGCAACGGTCGTGGTTTTGCCCGCGCCCTGCAAACCGGCCATCAAGACAATAGCAGGCGGTACAGCCTTGAGATTAAGTCCTTCATTCGCCTCGCCCATGACCTTAACCAGTTCAGACTGAACCAGCTTGATCATGGCCTGGCCCGGCGACAGACTGGTTTGCACTTCCTGTCCCAACGCGCCTTGTTTGACGCGAGCAATAAAGTCAGTAACAACGGACAAAGACACATCGGCTTCAAGCAAAGCCATACGCACTTCGCGCAGCGTTTCCTTGATATTATCTTCAGTCAGCCGGCCTTGACCCTTGAGTTTTTTAAGCGTATTACTTAATCGATCGGTTAAATTATCAAACATATCTATGTCTTTATTGTTTAATCTTAAGGAAACTACCTGCTAGTACAAATGCGCTAGTACTATTTAATTTGATATATTACCATATCCATTAAGACCTTTGCACCCGTTGCAATAACTGAACAATCTAAATCCTGTAGATTGGATTTAATGTTGCATTACCCGACACTTTTGCCAGCAGCTCTTACCCACAAGCCAATGAACATAACTGTACTCGCCACCTTGTCAATCTGCATCTACCTGGCAAGCACCCTGCTTATTATCCGGCATATCGACGAAAGTCGTATCCAGCGTACAGCCCTTTATCTGGCATGGACAGCGATTTGTATGCACTTTTTATATATAGCCATTGTTTTCCAGCATAATAATGGATTTAACTTTGGTTTTTTTAGCACCAGCTCACTTGTTGCCATGATTGTTGCACTGCTTTTATTAATGGCGGCAATCAATAACCCCGTTGAAAAACTGGGTGTCGCAATATTTCCTATTGCAGCCGCCATGTTAGCACTGGATATTAACTTTGCCGATAAAGCACAACCGTTATTGGACTATAACTGGGCAATGAGCACTCATATCCTGACTTCAATTATTGCCTTTAGCCTGTTAAACATCGCTGCTCTACAGGCTATTTTGCTCGCCATTCAGGACCAGCAATTAAAAAGTCATCCGCCCAAACGTTTTATCCAATCATTACCACCCTTGCAAACGATGGAAACCTTGTTGTTTCAAATGTTGGGTGCCGGGCTTGTGTTCCTGACTATTTCGTTAGTCAGCGGCTTTCTATTTATAGAAGATTTATTTGCACAACACCTGGTGCATAAAACTGTTTTATCAATAATGGCGTGGATAATATTTTCAGGCTTACTAGTGGGCCGCAGTCGTTATGGTTGGCGAGGAAAAACTGCAATACAGTGGACTTTAACAGGCTTCGTATTGCTGTTATTGGCTTATTTTGGCAGTAAATTTGTATTGGAACTTATTTTGCATCGATAAATTGGCCAATCATGTTTATCGGCTTTATTGGCTTTATTGGCTTTATTGGCGATTAGCGAGGTGTGCAAGGGCACAGCTTTTCCTATTTCGTATCGCCATTAGTAATAAGCTCACTTTATTCCAGCACTCCCTGATAGATAAGGAGAAATACCCAAACTTTTAATCTCGCTGATGAATAGAGTGTCCAATGACCGAAAGTTGCCATCGTGTTATCATTGTGCTTTTTAGCATCTAACACTTATGCCTGAAAATTATTCCCTCGACCGTGATTATTCCCTTGATGCCTTAAAAGTCCCGCCTAATTCCATGCAGGCAGAGCAGTCAGTTTTGGGCGGTTTAATGCTGGATAATCAAACCTGGGATTCAATAGCCGACAAGGTTGTTGAAACTGATTTTTATCGCCGGAGTCACCAACTGATTTTCAGGACGATTGAAAAGCTCGCAGAAAATCAAATCCCTTTTGATGTCATTACACTGTCAGATTCGCTGAAAGAAATCGGTGAGCTGGAAACTGTCGGCGGCCTGCCTTATTTAATCATGCTGGCAAGAGATACACCCAGTGCAGCCAATATTGTCGCCTATGCCAATATTGTCAGAGACCGCTCGGTACTGCGGCAACTGATTCATATAGGGACTCAAATTTCAGATTCTGCTTTCAACACAGAGGGTCGTGATACTGCTGAGCTGCTGGAGAACGCAGAGCAGCAAGTCTTTCAAATTGCGGAACAGCGGCAAAAAGGCCAGGGTGATGGTTTTATACCCATTAAATCCCTGCTGGCTAAGGCTGTTAATAAAATTGAAACGCTGTTTGAACAGGAAGGTGCTATTACCGGAGCCAGTACCGGATTTACTGATTTTGATGAATTAACATCAGGTCTGCAGCCTGCCGATTTAATTATTGTAGCGGGCAGACCGTCGATGGGTAAAACCACTATCGCGATGAATATGGCCGAGAATGTTGCCCTTAAAAGCGATAAACCGGTTGCGGTATTCAGCATGGAAATGCCGGGTGATTCACTGGCGATGCGTATGATGTCTTCGTTAGGCCGTATAGATCAGCATAAGGTCAGAACCGGCAAGCTGGAAGATGATGATTGGCCGCGCTTGACGTCGGCCATTAATTTACTGGCGGGTACGCATTTATTTATTGATGATACGCCCGCCTTGACATCCACTGAAGTGCGTGCCCGAGCCAGACGGTTGGCGCGTGAACATGGTCAATTGGGCTTGATTGTCGTGGATTACTTGCAACTTATGCAGTCGCCTGCCAGTGGTGAAAACCGGGTGCAACAAATTTCTGATATATCCAGAGGCTTAAAGGCATTGGCTAAAGAATTGAATGTGCCAGTTGTGGCGTTATCACAGCTTAATCGTAATCTTGAACAGCGCCCCAACAAACGTCCGGTGATGTCCGATTTGCGTGATTCGGGTGCAATTGAACAGGATGCTGATTTGATTGTGTTCGTTTACCGGGACGAAGTTTATAACGAAGACAGCCCCGATAAAGGCATAGCCGAAATTATTATCGGCAAGCAGCGTAATGGTCCGCTTGGAACAGTAAGACTCACCTTTCTGGGGCAATATACGCGATTTGAAAATCACGCCGGACATCAATATAACGCGGGAGATTATGAATGATGCCGACAGCCTATGCAGTCCTTGATTTAAATGCTGCCGAGCATAACGTGCAACAGGTTCGCAGTTACGCGCCGGATGCGAAGATCATGGCAGTTATCAAGGCGAATGGTTATGGGCATGGATTGCTGCGAATTGCCAAAGCCTTGCAAAATGTCGATGCTTTTGCCGTGGCGCGGGTCGATGAAGGTATTCTTTTACGCAAGGCAGGGATTAAAAACAGGATTGCCGTTTTAGAGGGGTTTATTTGTGCCGAAGAGCTGGACGCATTGGTGAATTATCGACTGGACGCATTGGTGCATTCTTTTGCCCAGTTGGAAATTTTTGAAAGCAGGGCAGAACAAGTGATCTGTGCAATCTGGTTAAAACTCGATACCGGCATGAATCGTTTGGGTTTTAAGCCCAATGAATTTAATGCGGTTTATCAACGCTTAAGCCGGTGTTCCATCATCAGACAGCCTATCAGTTTGATGACACATTTGGCTAATGCGGATGATAGACTTGACGCTGCAACGCTTAAACAAATCGCTTTGTTTAATGAAACCGTGGGCTTATTGCCAGGTCAGCGCAGTATCGCTAACTCGGCCGGTATTTTGGCGTGGAAAGAATCCATAAGCGATTGGGTACGCCCAGGCGTTATGTTATACGGTATTTCACCTTTTCCGGATAGCACAGGCGAGCAGCTGGGCTTAAAGCCGATTATGGGCTTGCATTCACGCCTGATCGCAGTAAAACCCATAGCAAAAGGCGATAAAGTGGGTTACGCAGGCGCATGGATCTGCGAAAAACCAACAACCGTGGGTGTTGTAGCCATTGGTTATGGCGATGGTTATCCACGGTATGCCAAAGCCGGAACACCCGTGCTGGTCAATGGACAGCGCGTCCCACTGATCGGCAGGGTGTCAATGGACATGATTACCGTTGATCTGGAGACTCAGCCGCGTGCTAAACCCGGTGACCCGGTGACTTTATGGGGCGATGGTCTGGCCGTTGAAGAAATAGCTCGCTGCGCGGATACTATACCTTATACGCTGGTATGTGGTGTGACCCAAAGGGTTCAGATTGTAGAGAAAGCTGAGCTTTAAATATGCAGTATACGGTAGTCCCTACAAATCAATGCAGGTTGATTTTTATCAATGAGTTACCATAACAACAGGTGCCACGAATAAGAATCTCCATGTTAATGCCTCTTGAGTCAATCCCATTGCCATGGCAGGTGTTTGATGTGTCCATTTTTTTTGGAATCTCGACGTGCCTGGATGTATAAGTGGAAGCCTTAGGCTTTTATGGTGGCACCGATAGTTGTAGCCATAGAGAATAGGCCAAAGAGCGCCATTAAAATCGGCCTTAGTTTCGTTCACAAAACACTTCTTGATTGTTACTAAGCGCATTTTCACTCGTTTCTTAACGATTTGCAGGTAAACATACTCTATGTCATTGAATACGGATTGTAGGGCATTTTTGTAAGCTGGTGTGCTGGCATTGACCCTCAAAATCGACGAAACCATAAAACAGGTCAGGCCTGACGATTGGCGCGGCATTCAGGCAAAAGAGCAGATTATCAAGGCGGCCTTGTACGGGATTTTGCAAGACGAACCGGGGTTGGGCGCATCTTCTTCATCATCACGCAGCATAAGGAATACTGATGATCATAAAGATCAAGCTGGGCGATATTGCCGTGGATGTCGTGCAGAAGGACATCAAGAACATCCACCTGAGTATTTATCCCCCACCGGCAGGGCGGCGCGTCTCCGCGCCGCTGCGGATAAATATTGATACTATCCGTGTTGATCCATCTGCTGGATCCCACTCACAACGCCCGTTTCATTAGTTTGATGGATCAGTTCATGCCGAACTGGCGGTTCAATATGGATGAATTGAACAAGCTGCCGGTCAGGCATGAGAATTGGGCTTATTGATACTAATTCACAGCTGAGTGAAGTCTACAAAGAAAACAACTCCCGCATTTTTTGTCCCGGATTTTTTGCCCGCATAAATACTTCACCGACTAAGAAAGTATAAATGTCATTATCCAGCATTAACTGTACATCTTCGTGAGTATGTATGCCGCTTTCGGTGATGATGATGCGTTCTGCAGGGATGTTTGCTTTTAAATCGAGAGTTGTTTGCAAGGATGTTTTGAAGCTGCGCAGATTACGGTTATTGATGCCGACCAGTTTGGTATCCAGTGTTAATGCTCTTTGCAATTCTTCTGCATCATGGACTTCCACCAGTACATCCATACCCAGTTTTGCAGCAGTATCCGATAACTCGTGTATCTGACTGTCTGCAAGGGCTGCAACAATCAGCAAAATACAGTCTGCACCCAGAGCGCGGGCTTCATAAATTTGATAAGGGTCGATCATGAAATCTTTTCTTAGTACCGGCAGCGGACAGCGTTCTCTGACCATTTGCAGATAAGCTTCCGAGCCCTGGAAAAATTCCTTATCGGTTAATACCGACAAACAGGTGGCACCGTTCATCGCATAATCCTGGGCTATGGCGAGCGGTTGAAAATCTTCTCTGATCACACCTTGGCTGGGCGAGGCTTTTTTGATTTCGGCAATGATGGCCGGTTTTTTTGCTAGTACTTTATTTTGCAGCGCGTTATTAAAGCCGCGCGGCCGTTCTACATTGGCAGCAAAGTCTTCCAGATTGGCGATAGACATGTCCAGTTTGCGTTTGGCAACTTCTTCGGCTTTTTTAGCAAGTATTGTTTTTAATATATCAGGGGTCTCGGCCATGGTCTTTATCGGGTTATGAGTTGTATAATTTCATTTTTGCAGGAGCGGATTTAGCCGAACCTGTTGTATGCGATCAATGCATCGAACTTGGCTCGCGCCGCTCCGCTGACGATAACCTGGCGGGCTTTTTCTATACCGGCGGCCAGGGTATCGGCGATATTAGCTGCATAAATCGCAGCTCCGGCATTTAACAGCACAATATCTCTGGCGGCTCCTGCTTTGTTATCCAGCACCGATTCTACCATCACCAAGCTGGAAGTTGCATCATTAACTGCCAACTCTGCGAGACTGGCGCGGTTAAAGCCAAATTGTTCCGGCGTAATCGTATAGGTAGTGACCTCGTCGTCTTTAAGTTCGGCAATTGTGGAAGCGGAGGCAATGCTGATTTCATCCAGGCCATCATTAGCGCTCACCACCAACACATGCTTGCTGCCCAGTTTTTTTAAAACCTGCGCCAAAGGCTCTACCCAGTTTTTGGCAAATACACCGATTAACTGGTTTGGCGCGCCCGCAGGGTTGGATAAAGGCCCCAATAAATTAAACAGGGTTCTTACGCCCATTTCTTTACGCGGACCAATGGTGTATTTCATGGCGCCATGATGTTTGGGCGCAAATAAAAAACCGACGCCAATTTCATTTACGCTTTGGGCTACCTGTTCAGTCGTTAAATCCAGCTTGACGCCAGCGGCTTCAAGCACATCGGCGCTGCCGCAACTACTGGATACCGAGCGGTTGCCGTGCTTGGCAACCTGCCCGCCCGCAGCGGCAACCACAAAAGCGCAGGTTGTGGAGATATTAAAGGTATTCGCGCCATCGCCGCCGGTGCCACAAGTGTCTATGACATGTTTTCCTTTAACATGGACTTTAGTGGCCAATTCACGCATTACTTCGGCAGCAGCGGCAATTTCGACGATGGTTTCGCCTTTGCAGCGCAAGGCAATCAAGAAGCCTGCTATTTGTGCATCGGTGGCGTTGCCCGTCATGATTTGACGAATTACCTCACGCATTTGACCGGCGCTAAGATTTTGTTTGTTTAAAAGGATTTGCAGGGTTTGTTGTATATTCATCAGGAAGGTGGCTTGTAATGAAATTTAATGCTATCGCAAATCAAATTTAGGGTTAATCAACGCCTGATTCAAAGATTTTTGCAATAGTGAAATTTTAAGACTCCAGCGCTGCACACTTTTTTCCTCAATTGCACCAAAAATTCGGGGATTTTATTGGTCAAGTCAAACGTTTCATCTTTATATAAAGGGCCATTGCAATTTATCCGGATAAACTTTGACTTTAAGTTTTTTAAACTATACTCATCGCATATCAAAATTGGATTTTTTAAATCACCTCTCCCTGGCCTTGTCGGCAACTGCTTCTGCGGTGCCCTTATCCCCGCATCCATGCAGTCGTCCAGTTGGAGAGGGAACAAAGCGGTAGAAATTCGATATACATATACTATTATTGACGGCCTTCAAGCACTATTGCCTGATTCAAGCAGGTTGCAATAGATCAGAATTAAAAATAAAAAATATGACAACATGAAATAGTGTGGTATATTCGCCATTAAATGTAGCTATTTAGCTACTTATCAGTTCCAGCTTAGTTGGGGCTAGGGTGCAGAAGTTGCATTGTATTTGATTTACGGTTGTTATTTAAAGTTAATTTTAAGGAGAATGTTATGCTAAAAAAACACTTACTTGCCCTTGTCGCATTGGCGATCACAGGGTTTTTGCCAATGGCTCAAGCTGATAAAGTAGTAGATGATAGATTCTACGTTGCGCCTTTTGGCACTTTTATTCAGCCTGGCGGTGATCGGAAATCCGATAACGGCTGGGGTGGCGGTATGGGTATTGGCAAGATGATTGATGAACATTTCAACGTCGAAATGAGAGGTTTTTATCAAGGCCTGGAAGGTCAGGGCCAAAACGGAAGCTGGGATTTGACTGGCGGTACTGCGGATGTGCAATATTTCATCATGCGCGATACCTTTTCGCCCTACACTGTACTCGGTTTAGGCGCCATCAACTCCAGTCATAATGGTGACAGTGGTGTTGGCTTTATCGGCGAAGCAGGCGCTGGCTTTACCTATGAACTTCATGATAACTTCTTGATTCGTAGTGATGTGCGCTATCGCTACAACCAAAATTTTAACGCTAACCTGCAGCCTGGCACAAACGAATTTCATGACATGGTTGTCAACCTTGGTTTTGTAATACCGTTTGGCCCGAAACCCGTCGCTCCAGTAGAAGTTGCTGAAGCACCTCCGGCTCCAGTCGCTATTGCGGATTGCTCAACTATGGATGATGACAACGACGGCGTCAACAATTGCGATGATCTGTGTCCTAATACGATATCCGGTTCTAAAGTTAGCATAAAAGGCTGCTGGATTGTCGATGTAAAATTTGACAACGATAAAGATGTTATCAAGCCGGAATACTTTCAAAATCTTGATAGTGTAGCTGAAATCATAAAAACACATCCGGATATGATAATTGAAATACAAGGCCATACCAGTAAAACGGGCGGATTCAAGCACAACATGAAGTTGTCTGAGCGTCGCGCAACGGCAGTCAAAAATTACCTGTTTTCTCAAACCCAGTCACCCAATCTGACTACGCGTGGCTATGGTTGGACTCAACCTATAGATACTAATGATACTGAAGAAGGACGCGCCAATAACCGTCGCGTACAATTGGAAGTTAATGGTGAACCTCAACAACCTCTAAATCCTCAATTACGTTAGTAAACATTGCCAGACCGGTAACTCTTGAAGTCATTGAGAGTTTCCAAAAACAAAACCCGCTTTCATAGCGGGTTTTTTTATTTCAACAATTAGCATCTGTTATTTTGCATATAACCCAAGGCGCCCTTCATTTTGGGGTAAAAGTAGTGAACAGTTCAAACATAAGGCACAACGACCCCTCAGGTTTCCCTGATATTTTTTTAAATCCAGCCTAAAAAATGGTTACGGTTGGCTTTGAGAAATTATCTGTAAGAGCCG